>CAYYFY010000075.1:0-8029 GCA_964471035.1 uncultured Eubacteriales bacterium | reverse complement strand
CTGCCGCAAGCGGATAAGGACAGCGACAGCGTTGATTTCAAGGAAGCCGAGCGTCTGCTCAAAATAGCTGGAGACGGCGGTATCAACTATTTTGATACCGCCTATCCCTATCACGGCGGCGAGTCAGAGGAATTTGTCGGCAAGGCGCTGATGAAGTACCCGCGCGACAGCTTTTTTTTGGCTTCAAAGCTCCCCGGCTGGTTTTTAAAGAACAACGCCAATCCCACCGAAGTGCTCGCGTTCCAGCTGAACCGCTGTCAGACCGATTACTTTGACTTCTATATGCTGCACAGCGTCACGGAGGACATCATTACTACCTATGAAGATTCAAAATCCTACGAACTGCTGCTCGAAAAGAAAAAAGAGGGCGTCATACGGAACCTCGGCTTTTCATTCCACGGCGGGCTGCCGCTGTTTGAGAGGATGCTAAGCGACTACGCGTGGGATTTTGTCCAGATTCAGCTCAATTACTACGACTGGGACGCTCAGGACGCGAAAACACTGTATAAGCTGCTTCTGGAACGCGATATTCCCTGCATCGTCATGGAGCCCGTGCGCGGCGGCTCGCTCCACAAGCTCAACGATGAGGCGCGCGCCGTCTTACATACGCTTAACCCCGACGCCTCCCCCGCTTCCTACGCGCTGCGCTTTGCCGCGCAGCTGCCGAATGTCCTCACTACGCTTAGCGGTATGTCCGACGAGGTGCAGCTGCGCGACAATCTCAAGACCTTTTCGGGCAGTATCCCCTTAAGCGATAAGGAAACAAAAGCCCTCAATGAAGCGGCTGTCCTGTTCCGCAAAAACTTCGCCGTCCCCTGTACCGCCTGCGGCTACTGTTTGGAGAGCTGTCCGTCAGGCGTATGTATTCCCGACATTTTCTCCGTATACAACGACTACAACGCCGTGCGCGACGCCGATGGATTCAAAGCCGGCTACGGCTCGCTCCCCGAAGGCGGGCGCGCCGACGCCTGCGTCGATTGCGGCGCGTGTATACCGATGTGCCCGCAGCAGATTGAGATTCCGAAGAAACTTAAAAAAATCCGTGAGATGAGCTTCGATGATTAACACAAGCTTTACCGTCACCGCGCACACCGGTGCGATGCGTACAAAAGCGAATTCGGCGGCTTCTATTGGCGCCTCGATAAAATACGGCGCGGACATTACCGAGATGGATGTCACCTTTCGGAGTGACGGCACGCCCGTCATCATCCACAGCGCTTCTCCCGCAAACGGCGAGGGGCTGCCGTTCACAAAAGCGCTCGAAGCGGTCAGTAAAAGCGGCACGCTGCGTATGAATCTGGACTTAAAGGCGTTCTGGAACACCGCCGCCGTACAGAAAGCGCTGCAGGATGCCGGTCTGCTCGAACGGGCGTTTTACACCGGTGTTTTTGAAAGTAATGTTCAGGAAGTGAGAAGCGGCTCGCCGCTCGTCCCCTATTACATCAACGCCTCTATCAGTCCCGACGAGCGCGAAAACGGCGAGGCGCTGAACGCTCTCGCCGAACGAATCACCGCCTTGGGCGGCATCGGGCTGAACACGCATTATCCGAACTTAAATCAAAAGGTCGTCGACGTCATGCACGCGCACAGCCTTCTCGTCTCGGCATGGACGGTGCGTCTGAAGAAGGATATGGAGCGGCTGATCGCCATGGGCGTAGACAACATCACGACAAAGAATCCAAAAAAATTAACCACTATCCTCCTACCCTTTAAATCTGGAATCTGACTTCTGATTTCTGATATCTGAATTCCGGCGCGACTCATACGAGCCGCGCCGAATATTTTTATCTCCATTCCGAATCGGTTCCGGAATCGACCTTCCCTGTTTTCAGATCGATGATAAACAAACTCTTTATACCGTCAGCCGCGACGGTTACCGTCACCTTATCTTCATTCATCCACTGAACATCTGTCAATTCGTCGAACGCGTCATATTCGGAAACATTCCAGATTTCGGCGCTTCCGCAATCGATGGGCTTTCCCTGGTGCCAGACAGTCACCATAGCGCCGGAATACTCTCGCTCCAGCACACAGACAAAAACCTTGTCAGTCCCCTGAGGTGAGGTCACGCTTTTACTGAGAATGGCGGTATACTTCCGGTTCTGGATGCCTTCATCACGTCCGGCTTTAAAAAACTCTTTATACAAAACGGTGTCGTCCCTGAGCTTATCGTAAAAATCGCCGAGCTGCCGCGTGCCGCGCACAAACGTCCGGTTATAGGCGATAGGGCTGACGTTCGCGTTAAAATTCCACATCTCATCCGCCCAGTTATAGTCACCGTAGCGTACGATGCTGTTGACGAGAAAATATCCGGCGAGAATGGATTGTTCCCGATTGCCGCCGTTATATAGCTCAATCAGATAGGGAATGCTCGCCGCCGACAGGTTCCCGATGGTCGCCACGTCGAGCTCTGCGGTCTTGCCGCTTCTGTACAGCGCGGTATTATAGCGGGCAATCTGCGTGTCGATGTCTAAGTATGCCACGCCCGTCAGGACGACCGCGGTGATCAGCGCCGCGAGCTTCATGTACGGCAGCTTTCTGAAATACAGACGCAGCGTCAGCGTGACGATCACCAAAAACAGTATCAGCATAAGCACCGATGTCAAAAGGCGTGGTCTTGTCAGACCGAACCGGTCGATATACAGATACATTTTTGAGAAGGATACGGTTATGAGCACGAGCGTGAACAGCGATACGAATGTTAAAAGCCCCTTTGTCAGAGCGCGCAGTTTGCCGTTTTCAAGACGCTTTGTCAGAATATATACCGCGAAAAAGACGATCAGGTTGATAAAGACGACCGCGCACATTTCAAAGAAGCCGCGGCGCGCGTATTCGGCGGCTGTATAATCCGCGGGCAGCAGTCCGGAAAAGGCGCTGAAGAAATACGCCGTCTGCGACAGCAGGTACATACAATAGCAGGCGGACAGCAGCGTCAGTACCGTGTTGACGAGCACCGCGCTGACGTTAAAGGTCTTCTCGGTCAAGCAGTTTTCATCGGTTTTCCGCTCGACGCCCTTATGCAGCGCGAACAGCGTAAAAAACAGCACAGCTCCCGCAATCAGACCGAAAACAATGCTGACAATCGAATCCGCGATATTGCCGAATATCATCTTAATAAGCGACTCAAACGCCGCGTCGGATTCCATAAGCAGCGTCACGACGACGCCCAAAAGAGGAAGCGCAACCGCGATACCCATGAGAACATAAGCGAATTTTTTCATACGGGTGTCCGATTTTTCGCCATACTCCGCTATTATGCTGTTAAAAAACAGAGTAAAGTGTTTGAGCGGATAGACGAAAATGATTTTCAGAATATCGTAACCGAGCATATAGCTGCCGTCGGCGCAGTGCAGCGAATCGCTGAGTCCGCCTAAAAACAGCACCGTCAGTATGCCGATACCGCAAAAGGAAACGAACTTGATAATGTTGTCGGTATACAGCAAAAACGGCCCCGACAGCGCCAGCGCGAATACGCCGCATAACAGCGGGAACAATCCGACGCGTCCGCCGCGCTTTACCGTGTACAGCGCCGCGGCGGAAAACAGGAGAAAAAACGACACCGTAAAACCGAGGTTGAAGCCTCCGAAAAAGGAAAAGCGCACAAATAGTATGCTTACAAGCAGCGTAACGATAAAAAAGACGAAGTCCTTTATGCTAAGCGGGACCTTCTTCTTTTCGCGCTTAAGCGGCAAAAACGCTCTGCCGTGCGGCGCGGGCATATAGCCGGACACGGGCACGGGCGCATAGCCTTGAGGAGGTACGGGCGCATAACCTTGACCGTAAACGGAGTGCACCGCGTTTATGGGCGGCTGATATACCGGCTGCGGCTGCGGCTGCGGCTGCGGCTGCGCGGGAAAGGACTCTAAAGGTGGTTGACCGGACAAGGGCTGTTCAGGCGCCTGAGGTTGCCCGTCGGGCAAGCTGTTTGTAGAGTTAACGTTTATTTTTTCGTTTTCTTCCATAACGATCGCCTCACTTTTTATCGATTATCAATAATTTTACCACAATTTATGGCGTTTGTCAAAATAAATTATTTTCACACCGTGCCGGTATTGTTCAAGCGCAGGGATAACCTATTGACAACAACCGAACATTCCATTATAATCGGTAGAGTTTACTGCCGCTAAAATTATCTGGAGGGTTTTCCATGAACGTATTTGAAGAACTGAAAGCCAGAGGGCTTGTAGCCCAGACAACCGACGAGGAGAGGATCAAAGAGATTCTCTCCAAAGAAAACGTCCGCTTCTATATCGGCTTTGACCCGACGGCGGACAGCCTGCATGTGGGAAGCTTTTTACAGATCGTGGTCATGGCGCATCTGCAGCGCGCCGGCCACACGCCAATCGCTTTGTTCGGCGGCGGCACCGCCATGGTCGGCGACCCTTCGGGCAAAACCGATATGCGTAAAATGCTTGACCGCGAAACGATAGCGCACAACATCGCCTGCTTTCAGAAGCAGATGTCCGCTCTGATCGATTTTTCAGACGGCAAGGCTCTTATGGTCAACAACGCCGACTGGCTCGGCAAGCTGAATTATATCGATTTTATACGGGAAATCGGCGTGCATTTTTCGGTCAACAGGATGCTGGCTGCCGAATGCTACAAACAGCGCCTTGAACGCGGTCTGTCATTTTTCGAGCTGAACTACATGATCATGCAGAGCTACGATTTCCTCGTTCTGCGCCGCGAGCACAACTGTATCATGCAGTTCGGCGGCGACGACCAGTGGAGCAATATCATCGGCGGCGTCGAGCTCAACCGCCGTATCGACAACAAAGAGGTCTTCGGTATGACCTTTAACCTGCTGCTCACCAGCGACGGCAGGAAGATGGGCAAGACCGAAAAGGGCGCTATCTGGCTTGACAGGGAAAAGACCTCTCCCTATGAGTTCTACCAGTACTGGCGCAACATCGATGATGCCGACGTCATCAAGTGCCTGAAAATGCTGACCTTCGTGCCGCTGGACGAAATCGCCGCCTATGAAAAATGCGAGGGCAGTGAATTAAACGCCGTCAAAGAGCGCCTTGCCTATGAAATCACGAAGCTGATACACGGTCAAAAGGACGCCGAGGAGTCCCGTACCGCGGCGCGCGCGCTTTTTTCGGGCGCGCAGAGCGTTGACGCCATGCCTGAAGTATTCGTCGCCGCCAAAGACTTTACAGACGGCGCGATCGGCGTCGCTTCGCTGCTCGTGTGCGCCGGACTCTGTCCGTCAAAGGGCGACGCCCGCCGCGTCATCGAGCAAGGCGGCGCTTCGGTTGACGACGAAAAAGTCACAAGCTTTTCGGCAAGCATTCCCCTGTCGCAATTTGAAAAGGGCTATGTCGTGCTGAAAAAAGGTAAAAAACAGTTCATGAAAATTTCACTTGATAAAACCAATTTCGAGGGAGTCTTGTTTACCGAGGCGTAATCCGCTGCATAATTATTAAATAATCCTTACAATAAATGGTTTTAATTGCAATTGCGCTCTCTCCATGATATACTTTATTATTGCAAAGAAGGTGAAGTAGGTGCCCATCAAAATTCCTAACAGGCTCCCCGCCAAAGCGACGCTGGAGCTTGAAAATATCTTTGTCATGTCGGAGTCCCGCGCTATGAAGCAGGACATCCGTCCCTTGCGTATTCTCATCTTGAACCTGATGCCGACGAAGGTTGAAACGGAAACGCAGCTACTCCGCATTCTCTCAAATTCGCCGCTCCAGATCGAAGCCGATCTGCTGCAGACCGCGACGCATACGAGTAAAAACACCTCTAAGGAACACCTGCTCAACTTTTATAAAACCTTTGACGATGTCAAGGATAAGCGGTATGACGGCATGATCGTCACCGGCGCGCCGGTCGAAATGCTCGCGTTTGAGGAGGTCGATTATTGGCCGGAGCTCACGAAAATTTTCGACTGGTCGAAAACAAACGTATACTCGACGCTGCACATCTGCTGGAGCGCGCAAGCCGGACTTTACCACCGGTACGGCATCCCGAAATACACGCTTCCGGAAAAGATTTTCGGCATTTTCCCCCATCGGCCGCTCGACCCATACCACCCGATCATGCGCGGGATTGACGATGTCTTTTATGTCCCCCATTCGCGCCATACGGAGATTCGGCGGGAGGACATCGCCAAGGTCAAGGATCTGCAGATTCTTTCCTTTTCAGACCTTGCGGGCGTCCATCTCGTCGCGGATATGAGCTGCCGCAACTTCTACGCCACCGGTCATTCCGAATACGACGCCGACACACTCTCCAAAGAATACTTCCGCGATCTGAGCAAAGGGCTTCCCATCAAAATCCCCTACAATTATTTTCCCGACGACGACATCAAGAGGACGCCCCCCGTCACGTGGCGGCAAGCCGGTATGCTTCTCTACACCAACTGGCTCAACTACTTTGTGTATCAGCAAACACCGTATGATCTCAACACTTTATAATTAACGGACGGAGCATTATGAGCCGATTATATAAAACGTATATTTCCTCTTATAGAATGGACTCTCCCGCGTGGGAACGCTATATGGCCGCCGCGGGCGACCTCTACAACTGTCCGCAGATACAGGGGCTTGAGCGGTTTGAGCAGCATTTCACCTTCAACCGCCTCCAGCATATCCGCGGCGTCGCCCTCTTAAGCTTCGTCATAGCCGAGCGTTTAGGGCTTGACGCGGTCGAAACCGCGCGCGCGGCGACGATGCACGACCTCGTCTATTACAACTGGCGCGAAAAGGACCCGAGCCACCGTATGCACGGATTCCGTCATCCCCGTTTCGCGCTCAAAAACGCTTATCACCTGTGCGGGACACTGTCTTACAAGGAAAAAGACATCATCCGTCACCATATGTTTCCCCTGACGCCTGTTCCGCCCCGCTGCCTCGAGGGATGGGTTGTCAGCGCCGTTGATAAATACTGCGCGACCATTGAGGTCTACTACTCATCCTCCGAAAAACACCGCAAGAATTTTTATAAAACAGCGGGGCTTGAACAATGAATATTGTCTTGAATTATGTCTTCTATTTCTTCCTTTACAGCTTCATGGGGTGGTTTGTCGAGTCGCTTTACTGCTCCATCGGTGAAAAGAAATGGATCAACCGCGGGTTTCTGAAAGGGCCTATCTGCCCCATTTACGGCACGGGCGCGGTGGTCATAACGGTTGGTATGCACTCGCTGGTCAATTATTTTGACAAGTGGTATTTCAATACGCTGCTCATCTTTTGCGTGGGTATGGTGCTTTGCGATATCGTAGAGTTCATCACGAGCTTCCTCATGGAAAAGCTGTTCAACGCCCGCTGGTGGGACTACTCAAAGAAACGGTTCAACATTCAGGGGCGCATCTGCCTGACCCACACCTTTTACTGGGGCTTCGCCTCCGTCGTTTTTTTACAGATAATGCACCCGTTTATCAGCGAAAACATCGACAAGGTCATCACACCCTCTATCCGCAACAACCTGCTGATCGCCATTTTGACGATTTTCGCCCTCGACCTTTTCAATACCGTGCGTTCCGCGCTGCGCTTCCGCAGCTTTTCCGTCAAGCTCCAGTCACTTTCTGAAAAAATGGGACAGGTTATTTTTGAGACCGTCGGCACGAAGGTAGACGAGCTCCAATCCCGCGGCGCGCAGGCAAGAAAAGAGCTCGCCGCCGATGTGCGCGAGCAGCTCTCCGGGCTGAAAACACAATTTTTAAATCTGCTCGAACCCGATAAATCCAAGGTAAGGAAATCCGTTTTGAATCTGATGCGCTCATTCCCCTACCTGCGCAAGGGCGTTGACGAGGAAATGGAGAGGCTTGAGCATTACCTTGATAAGATCGAGACGCCGGAGGAGGAGAACGATGAGGAATGAGGAATTAGGAATTAGGAATTAGGAATGTTGGGAGGGTTTCGCCCTCACCCGATTATAAGTGAAGTGTTCTGCGGAACGTGAAGTGTGCTGGCGCACGTGAAGTGTGCTGTCGCACGTGAAGTGTTCTGCGGAACGTGAAGTGTTCCGCGGAACGTGAAGTGTGCTTCGCACGTGAAGTGTTCTGCGGAACGTGAAGTGT
>CAYYFY010000074.1:0-8053 GCA_964471035.1 uncultured Eubacteriales bacterium | reverse complement strand
CGCGGCATAAAACCGGTCTCGGTTAAAAGCCTCAGCTCGGCGACAGGCTTTATGAAGGAGGGTTCTTTTTTATTTGCCGATAAAAAGTGCAGCGAGTTGAGCAGCAGGCGCGCCGTTTCGTGCGACGGCGTGTTAGAGGCGGCAAACTCGCCGAACAGCTCACAGAAATACTGCGCGAGCGCCAGTTTTTTAACGTCGCCGCGCAAGCCGAAAAAGCCTTCTATCGGCGAAGCCTCCGTTACGGACAGCCCGCCTTTTTCCTCAGATAACGTAAATTCGGAATATGTAAGGAGCGCCGCGGAGCAAAGGCGCTTGCTTTTGACCCTTCTGACGCCCCGACAATAGGCGCGCAGTACGCCGCGGTCGGCTGTCAGCAGCGTGACAGTCCTGTCGTACTCACCAATATCCTGTATGCGGATCACGAGCCCCGCCGTATTGAATTTCATTTACTTTCCCCAGATCCGCCTGCGCGCTCATTTCGAGATGGCGCCGGTACTCCAGATAATCCTCGATTTTGCCGTCCTTCGTAAATTTCAGCCATAATTCGTGTTCATCCATAAAAAGACACCCTCTATTAACCTGTGCAAAAGGGCGCTTTTCATACACGTTAATCAAGACCAAAGTTGTGAATTATTCCCTCTCGATTGCGCCAGTCCTCTTTGACCTTGACCCAACATTTGAGAAAAATTTTGCAATCGAAAATATACTCGAGCTCCTTGCGCGCGTTGGTTGAGATTTCTTTCAGGGTTTCGCCGTTTTTACCGATGATGATACCCTTGTGACTCTCCCGTTCGCAATAGATGACGGCTTCGACATCAATGATGTCCCCTTCTCCGCGCTCCTTGAGCTTTTCGATGGCAACAGCTATGCCGTGCGGCACCTCGTCGTTCAGGCGGTTCAGCAGCTTCTCGCGGATGAGCTCGGAAACGAGCAGACGCTCGGGCTGGTCGGTAACGGTATCCTCCGGAAAATAAAATTCCGAAGGCTTTGCCAGCTTCTTGAGTTCATCGAGCAGGGCGTCTATTCCGTCGCCCTTCAGCGCGCTTAACGGTACGACCGCGCAGAAATCGAACGCGTTTGCCAAGGAGGCGATACGAAGCATCAAATCCTCTTTTCTCGGCACCGTGTCCAGCTTATTGAGCGCCAGTACGACGGGTATACGCCGCTGTTTCAGCTTATCGAGCAGTTCGGTCTCCGTCGGGCGCAGCTCGCCTGTGCACTCGGTGACGAACAGCGCGGCGTCGACGCCGGAAATGCTCTCGCCGACGGCCTTTATCATCTTTTCGCCCAGCTTTGTGCGCGGTTTGTGAAAACCGGGGGTATCGGTAAAGACGAGCTGTATGTCGCCGTCGGTCAAAATCCCCATAATCCGCGTGCGCGTCGTCTGCGGACGACCGGAAACAATGGCGACCTTTTGCCCCAATAGCTTGTTTAATATCGAGGACTTTCCGACATTCGGACGCCCTACGATGGAAATGAACGCTGTTTTTCTTTCACTCATAATGCTTTCTTTCGTTGATATAATCAAAAATAAAGATAAATACGCTGAAAACGACGACGCTCAGCACGAACAGGAATATATAGACGGGATCATTAACATAATGCTCCCGCAAAAGCTTAAACGCCTCGGGCTGCCACAGAATAGCGCAGCCGACGGCGACGGAAAACAGCGCGCAGACGAACACGCCGCCCGCCGCGGCATCCTTGGCGTGACCGGCGACCGCGTTTCTTTCAAAAACCGCCGCGTCAACGGTGCGCTCGATCGCCGTATTGAAAAGCTCCGCGGCGATGACGAGACCGTTTGCCAGAATCAGGACGGCAAGCTGCGTCCGCGTGAAGGTGAAAAAATCGTACCGGAAGAGATAATAATACATATACGCCATGCAGACGATATGCACCCGCATATTCCGCTCATGACTCACTGTATACAGTATTCCCTTAAAAGCATACCCAAATCCCAGAAAAAGCTTCTTATAATATTTCATGAAATCCTTTAAAACTAACATCTGATATCCAACATCTTTTTTTATTTTTCACTCTCGTCTATGTAATAGCTGTCGTTTTTCTTAAGTCCCATATTCGTAAGAACCATTTCTTCCTTCTCGCGCATATGCACTGTTTGAAGCCCGCCGTCGGTATGGTCGTACCCGAGCAGGTGGAGCATCGAATGGACGGTTAAAAACGCTATTTCCCGCTGTAAGGAGTGACCGTAGTCCGCCGCCTGTTTTACCGCCGTCTCAACGGAGATGATGATGTCGCCGAGCACACGGGCTCCCGTATCCTTATTGACGTCATATTCCCCGTTTTCACCGAGCGGGAAGGAGAGCACGTCGGTGCTCTGGTCTAGCTTGCGGAATTCTCTGTTGAGCTCGCGTATGCGCGCGTTGTCAACAAACATGACACTGATCTCAGCCGACTCGCCGAACTGCTCATATGTCAGCACAGCGTTGCAGCAGCGCCGCACGAGCAGTCGGATACCCGTGGGTATCTTGACCGCTTTCTGGTCGTTACTGATGATCACCTTTACCTTTTCTTTCATTCTTCATCTTCTTCCCTTCATCGTATTTCTCATACGCTTTGACAATGTCCTGCACCAGCTTATGCCGTACTACGTCCTTATCGCTGAAACGGACAACGTCGATGTCCTCGATATTCTTCAGTATTTTAATGACCTCGACAAGACCGGAGCGCTTGCCGTCGGGCAGGTCGATCTGCGTAATGTCGCCGGTGACGACGACCCTGGAGTTCATGCCCATGCGCGTTAAAAACATTTTCATCTGTTCGGGCGTGGTGTTCTGCGCCTCGTCAAGGATGATGAAGCTCTCATCGAGCGTGCGTCCGCGCATATAGGCGAGCGGCGCCACCTCAATATTGCCGCGTTCCTGATACCGCTGGAAATTTTCCGCTCCGAGCATATCGAACAGCGCGTCATAGAGCGGTCTTAAATAGGGATCGACCTTGCTCTGGAGGTCGCCGGGCAGAAATCCCAGCTTCTCCCCCGCCTCAACGGCGGGACGCGTCAAGATGATGCGGTTGATCTCCTTCTGCCTGAAGGCGGCGACCGCCATCGCCACAGCCAAATACGTCTTCCCCGTGCCGGCGGGACCTACACCGAATACGATTGTGTTTTTGCGGATAGACTCCACATATTTCTTCTGACCGAGGGTCTTGGGCTTCACGGGCTTGCCCTTTGCCGTGACGCAGACGCAGTCCCCGCTCATCGCCGGAAGCTTGTCCTCGCTGCCCTCGTTGACAAGGGTGATAACGTAGCGGACGTTCTGCTCGGTCAGCGCCTCGCCCTTATTGATGAGCATGAGAAGTCCCTCAATGGCGCGCGACGCCTTGGACACGTTTTCGACGTCGCCGACGATCTTCATATCGGAGCCTCTTGCCACAACCTCCACGTTAAACGATTTTTCTACCAGTTTCACATTTTCATCAAAGCTGCCAAACAGAGATACCGCCTGTTCGAGCCTGTCCAGACTGACTATTTTTTCAAACATACACAACCGCCGTTTACAATTTAATCTAAGGGATATTTTAACATAGTTTTTGTTAAATGTCACTAAAAAATTACATTTATTTTGTAAAAGAAATAATTTAGGAAGAATTTAAGACTGTTTGTCAACAAATATTTCCTTTTGTACAGCGATGTTTTCTATGCCCTTATAGCTGCCGGTGAGCAAAACGCCGTCCTCTGTCCGCGTAAACGCGCGGGATATGCTCTCCCGCTCAAGGCCGGAAAGGTCGTTTCTCTCCGCGCGTACCAACGATAAAAGCGACAGCAGCTTCGCCTCGTTTTCAGTCAGCCGTGATGCCGGATCGCCCAGATCGGTTCTGACCGCCCTCGTTATGCCGACGGGCAGTACGGCGCGCTTGCCGGCGAGGAAGATATCTGTTGTATAGACGTTTTCACCCTTGAGGCACAGCGGAATTTTCAGCGAAAAGAAATTGAGGTAATAGACGTTTTTTACGCCCGTTATAACCTGACCGGCGCATTGAAATGACGTTTTCGCGGACAGCTCGGTTTTTGTCTCGGCAAAGACCTTGCCGTCGGCATGACACAGCGCTTCGGTACCGTCTTTATTGACCGTGACGCCGCTGATGAGAAGATCGCCCTTAACGACCGCAACATTTTCGTTCACGGCCTTTTGACCGATATAGACCTCCGTCAGCTTGATAACGCCGTCCTTTAAGGCGACGACGTTGACCGGCGTATTCAGGTCGATGATGTCGGGGCTTATGACAGCCATTCTGATTTCGACCTGAGCTTTTGAGCCGAGAATGTTGACGGTCACCCACGAAAGCTCAGGCATTTTCGATAAAATATCACGTTCGGCTTTGTCGGCGTTGATTTTCGCCTTGAACGCGCCGATTTTTATGCCGTCGTCCTTAAGGATCTCGAGTATCCGCTCGGACTCTGCGCTCTCTGCTCCCGTGACCTCAATCTCCCACAACGCCGACGACATAATGCTTACGAACGCTATAAGGATTACAAACCCTATAAGCAGTCCGGCGCGCGCTCTGTGCCCGTGCAGAACAAACGGCAGCCCACGCTTATAGCGGAGCTTTACGCGCATTCCGGAGCGTCTGGCGGGCTTACGGATATGCTTATAGTCGCCGATGGACGCACACGCCGTCAGCGTATCGTTTTCGCGCACAATGTTCCACAGGCGCACGCCCTCGAAATTACACAGATTGATGAACCGCTCAAAAAATCCGCCCGACGCCGTGAACTCGACATAGCCGAGCAGAAGCCGCAGTATTCTGACAAGCATATCGTTCCTCCTATATGCTGAAAAATTCGATCCCCGCGATCTCCCCCATGATGACCGCCTGCCCGAACACCAGCGACGACATCTTAAGTTTCATTCCCTTAAACCGTATACAGATGCCCTCAAGGCGCAGCTCGATGCCGTTCTCGTCGTAATTGATGACATACCGGCAGCCGTCTACAATCGCCTCGCGGTTCTCCCGCAGCTCGATGACCGATCCCTTAAACACATCCGGCTCGGTCTTAAATTCTTTTTTTCTCACACAATCATCTCCACATATTATATTTACTGCCGACTGCCGCATAGATATTACGGAAAGAAATGAAATATTTGGTGATACCATGAAAAAGTATGTGCAATACGCGCTTAATAACTCATTAAAGCTTATCGCGATTCTTTTGGCGGGCATCGGACTGCTCGTCTACGCGAAGGAGACGACCGCCGCCACGCGCGGCGGCATAGAGCTGCTGCTCGGTATCCTTGTCCCCTCCTTATTTCCGTTCATGGTGCTCTCGGCGTATATCGTCAACAGCGGGGCGTTAGATCCGGTAAAACGTTTTTCCAATCCCGTTATGCGCGTGCTGTTTCGCTTGAACTCCAACGCCGTACCGGCTGTCGTCATGGGCTGTATCGGCGGTTATCCTGTCGGGGCGATGACGACCGCCGCGCTGTATAAAAGGGGCGAGCTTACGCAGAACGAAGCCGAACGCTTGATGCTGTTCGTCGTCAATCCCGGACCGGCGTTTCTGATTACAGCGGTCGGCGAGGGGATGCTCGGCAGCAACGCGCGTGGCGTTATCCTTTACGTTTCAGTCATATTCAGCTCCCTGCTTACCGGCGTTTTCCTGCGGTTTTTATCACAGGAATCCGACACTCCGAAAACGGCGCAGCCCATACGCTTAAAAAAAGACAGCGCTTTCTTACAATCGGTGTCCGAGGCGTCCTCGGCCATGCTCGGCGTCGCCGGCTGGGTGCTCGTTTTTTCCTGCATCGGCGGTCTTTTGACAGCGCTTAACGTCACAGGCGTCCCCGCCGCGCTGCTGAGCAGCCTGCTCGAGGTGACGACAGGCTGCCGTAACGCCGCGGGACTCCTGCCCGTACCGGCTGTCGCCGCCGTTGCGGGCTTTGGCGGCGCGGCGGTGCTCTGCCAGGTAAAACCCTACGCTGACGCCTGCGGCGTCACCATGAAAAAGCTCGCGGCGTTTCGGTTTTTAAATGCCGCGCTGTCGGCGTTTATCTGTTCGCAGCTGCTCGAGGTTTTTAAGGATTCGGTCGGCGTGAGCGCCACCCTCCCCTCGCCGGACAAAATCGTTTTTTCCGCCTATTCGCTTCCGGCCTCCGCCGTGCTGCTCCTCATGTGCGCGGTATTCGTTTTGGATATAGACAAAAAGCGTAAAACGTGTTAGACTGTTTTCAGAAAGAGGGAGTAAGCATATGCCGGAAAAAATCAAGACCGCGCTGGAACCGCGCTGTGAATACTGCTCTCGCGGCGAGCTGACAGCGGACAAGCAGAGCGTTCTGTGCGTTAAAAAGGGCGTCATGCTCCCCCACTCGTCGTGCCGCCGTTTTTCTTATGACCCTTTAAAGCGCGAACCGAAGCCTTTGCCGAAAAAACAACAATTTTCCCCCGAAGATTTCTCGCTTTTGTAGGTTCCGCTAAAAAGCGAGCTTTTTTTCTGAAAATATTTTTCATCTAAATCCTGTAATTCACCTTGAAAAAACCACAAAATGTAGTAGAATGTTCTTGTACACCTCGTCTGACATCTGAAATCTGAATTGGGGGATAAAGCGCGTGGCTGATAATTTTGAGGAGTTGAATACGATTCCTTACGGTCCGCTCGGGATTATTGCCCTGCCGGGCTGTGAGGAAATCTGCAAAAAGGTCGACCGGTACGTCGTCTGCTGGCGGGAAACGCGTGAGAGTGAGCACAAATCCTCTATCGCGTTCACGGGTTACCAGAAAAGCTCTTACATAATCGACGTCACCTTCAACCGGTTCGGCACCGGCGAGGGAAAGGCGGTCATCCACGAGAGCGTCAGGGGCTACGACATCTTCATCGTCTGCGATATGTTCAACTACGGCGTACACTATGAGATGTACGGTCAAAAATTCCCCATGAGCCCCGACGATCATTTCGCCAACTTAAAACGCGCCATCTCCGCCGTGGGCGGCAAGGCGCGGCGCATCACGGTCATTATGCCGATGCTCTACGAGGGGCGCCAGCACAAGCGTTCGGGGCGCGAATCGCTCGACTGCGCCATCGCGCTGCAGGAGCTCGTCCATATGGGCGTTGACAACATCATCACCTTCGACGCGCACGACCCGCGCGTTCAGAACGCCATCCCGCTCAAAGGCTTTGAAAATGTCCAGCCGACGTATCAGATGGTCAAAGCGCTGACCAGAAACGTGCCGGACATCCGCTTTGACCCCGACCACCTGATCATCATCTCCCCCGACGAGGGCGGCATGAGCCGCTGTATTTACTATTCGACGGTGCTCGGTCTCCAGCTTGGTATGTTCTATAAGCGGCGCGACTTTTCGCGCGTCGTCGGCGGGCGCAGCCCCATTCTGGCGCACGAGTACCTCGGCACCAACCTTGAAAATAAGGACTGCCTCGTCATCGACGATATGATTTCCTCCGGCGACTCCATGATCGAGGTCGCCCAAAAGCTCAAGGAGCTCAACGCCAACCGCATTTATATCTGTACAAGCTTCGGCCTGTTCTGCAACGGCCTTAGCGAGTTCGACGCGGCGTATAAGGAAGGGCTTTTCAGCAAGGTGTTCACCACCAACCTCATCTATCGCACTCCGGAGCTTCTGAAACGCAAGTGGTACTGCGAGGTTGACCTCAGCAAATACCTCGCCTACATCCTCGATACGCTCAACCATGACGTTTCGGTCAGCCACCTCCTTAGCCCGGCGGACAAAATCGCCACCCGCCTTGCCGAACACAGGGCAAAGCAGCAGGCTGACGGGCTGTTCGACGAACAGCTGAGTCTGATTGATAATTAAGTTGAAAGATTCGGGTCTGCGACGCAATTATAATTGGTGCAAAACGCGACAGTGTTTTTGCACCAATTTTAAATGAGGCGTTTCTGCAAAACATGAAGTGTGCTGACGCACAGTAAGTGTTCCTGCGGAACGTGAAGTGTGCTGGCGCACGTGAAGTGTTCTGCGGAACGTGAAGTGTTCTGCGGAACGTGAAGTGTGCTGGCGCACGTTAAGTGTTCTGCGGAACGTGAAGTCGCTAAAGAACCGTTTGCGCGGTTCTTCGCTA
>CAYYFY010000073.1:0-8089 GCA_964471035.1 uncultured Eubacteriales bacterium | reverse complement strand
CCCCGGCCTGTGGCATGGTCGTCGGGGTCGGAACGCGATGCGGATGCGCTCCAAGGGCTTGCGATCAAGGATGGTAATTTAACAGCCATCGGCATAAAACGCACTCCTACGGGAGACAAAACAAAAACAGAACCGACGCAACAGAAATTCACTAAAACCTATGAGGTGTGCGCTTCCTTACACAAGGGAATGCCGGAGTACCGTTTTACGGCAACCGGTTATCAAACCGGCACAGACGACTGGTATCCGGCCTTTGTGATGGGACTTAAGGGCTATGACGAAACGGGCGCTTCCATTCTCTTAGCTGATTTTTCGTGTGTAGACTCTGAAGGGAAAGTCATCGGCAATGATTTGGCCATTCAAATGATGGATACGATGGGACTCCATGTTGTCGACGTAAACTTTGACGGGTATAAAGACGTAATCATTCTCAACACCTTCGGAGGGGCGCACAGCAACACATGGTATGACTGCTGGTTATGGGATAAGGTGACATCAGCATTTATAGAATCGCAATCCTTTAATAAAATCTGCAATCCCGCGCTCGACAAGGAGAAAAAATGCATCTATCCGTCAGGAGGCTCGGGCGCCGCTTTCTGGGGCGGCAGTATTTACAAGTTTATAGACGGTGAGTTCACAATGGTAAACAATCTCGACACCGACGAATATAGTTTGGTGGAAAGCAAGCTTGTCAACGGAAAAATGGAGGTTGTACGCGAGGTAAATTATCGCGATAATGAGAAAGCTCTGAAAGAAGCGAAGGCGTATTACAACACCAGTGAGCTGTGGCAGTTGGACAATCCGCGTTGGTATAAGTATGGGGGACACCATGCCGACCGCTGGCTTGAATGATGCCTCAAATGCATATTCAAAATGAAAGGACTGAATACTATGACATCAAAAATCAGAAGCATTCTCGCGCTCCTTACGGTGACAAGTCTTTTATGCGCGAGCTTTATAACGCTCGGAGAGCAGACGGGTGTGAACGTTTCAAAGGTCCGTTCTGTAACGCCGCCGTACAGCGAAGGTGCGAATACGGTATGTGAAACCGAAGAAGACACAACGGCGTCCGAACCGGCCGAAACCACAGAAAATATTCCTGTTAAGGTCAGTGAGCCCGTCAGTCAAAAAACGGAACCGGATGCGGCTGCCGTTCTTACGGAGCAGGGGATCATCGACGATGAAACCGTCACCCTTGACGGGAGTACATACGACATAACCACGCTTCAGGGCGCTATTGACGCCATGTTGAAAATCCGAACCTCGGAGGATTTGAAACGTTTCGCGTTCTTGGGGCTTGAAAATGTTTTCATGGCGCTTCTGGGCGGTATCAACGCGGCGATACCCATGCCGCGGGATATTGTTCCAGAGGATAGCTACGTTTCGGAAAACTTTTATGCCGGCCACGATTCTTTTGTGAAAGACGCTTCGCAGGAAGCGTCGTGGTCGCTCGGATACGCACAGGCAAGCCTCGTGCCCGACGATGTCCTTGAAAAGAATTATTACTTGGGCGGCTATTTGCTTCAGAACTTCCCCTCGAATACGGTTGAAACCATTTTAGACGATATGAAGGTGCGCTGTACCGTTCTTGACGACGGCAGGGGAAAGGTCGTTTTTGCGACGATCGACTCTATTGGAATCGCCAATGCCGATGTCAGGAGGATTCGCGCGGCTGTCGAAAGCTTATACGGCGGCTCGGATATCGTTTCAGTCAATATTTTCACGACGCACTGCCACAGCTGCATCGATACACAGGGACTCTGGAATCCCTTCTTCCTTAAAATCGTCAACAATTATGTCGCCTCATCCACGGGCGCGCTTGAGACGATTTCAGGTCCCGACGAGGCGTTTATACAGCTTGTCGTTGACCGTACAGCCGCCGCTATCACCAACGCGTGCAACAATATGGAAAAGGGCAAGCTTTACATAAGCTCAATCGATATACCCGAATATATTAACGACACGCGCTCGCCGGACTGTAAAATGACGGAGCTCAACAGGCTGCGCTTCGTTCCCGACGACCCGAACGCCGCCGAAACATATATAGCGAATATGCCGGCGCACCCGTATATCACCGGACTCAAAACGGATAACAGCTCGGGTAAGGAGCTGTCCGGCGATTATGTGTATTACGCGGAGGAAATCGTCAATAAGGCCGGATACAACTTTATGTTCATTAACGGCGCGATCAGCGGCATTTACAGCGCCCGCGGATTGACGGGCGACGGCATACCGGCGGCGCGCAGAAGCGATGAAGCCACGCGCTACGGCAACGAGATAGGCAGAATGCTGCTGTCGATAACGCTGACAAAGGACGAAATCCTCGCGAAGCCCGATTGGTGGAGCAACAAAACAGAGGCCGAAACGCAGCTTTCGGCAGGTAATACAAACTACACGACATGGTACGAAAACTGGCTTGAGGCACCCGAGTCCGAAGTGGAACCGATACTCAACATCAGGCTAAAGGAAGTTCTGGTTCCGGTAACCAATCCCGTATTACAGGTTGTCGGCAAGCTTTCGCTCGCGAACAACGTATTCATCTGCCGGTCGGACGGCTCGCTTTGCACGGTCAGCGAAATCGGTTATCTCGAACTCGGAAAGACTATCAAGACGGTCCTTGTACCGGGTGAATTCAATCCCGAGCTGATAACGGGCGGCGGCTCTATGGACGCCGAAAATTCCTGCTCCGGTACGGCGTATGAATATCCGAGCTATAACAAGATAATCAGCGACAAATGGGGGTATGACGTGAAGCTTCTCGCTTTCGGCGAAGCGAACGACGGCTGCGGCTATGTCATCCCCGACAACGACTATCTGATGATATTCTTCGACGATGACGAATTCTTCGGCAATCATTATCAGGAGACCATTTCCTACGGCAAGCACACGGCAAGCGCCTACTCAAAGGCGTTTATCGAGATGGTTGACGGTATCTAAGAATATGAACCGGCGGGCCGCGGCTCGCCGGTTTCTTGTTATTTCAGAGTTTTCAAAACCTTCTGAAACGCCGCGCTGCTTTTGAATTCTTCGGAAAACCGGTATTTACCCTTTTCGCTTTCAAGGAAAAGGTACTTCATATGACCGCTAAGCGTTGTGTCGCCGCTTTTGGATAAAGCTTTGCCGAAATCAACCTCAAAACCTTTCACCAGCGGCGACGTGTGCGCGCAGAGCTGCGGCAGCTTATCGTACTTGGCAGCCAGCGCGGCGCTTTTTTGTAAGTGCGCCAACGCCGTTTCGGTGTCGCCGAGCGCCGCATACCAGTCAGCCAGATGGCCGTGGTTATAAACGACATGCCGCCAGCATTTGCCGTAGTCGCCGTCAGGATAGAACGCGTTCTCCGCGGCGAGGACGGCTTCCGCGGCGGTGATTTTTTCTTTGGGGCCGTATTGTTCATGATAATAGCAGCCGTTGACTACGGCGCTGTTCAACAGACATAAAAGCTCGCATATGGCTGTTTTACAGGCATCGTCGTGCTTTTCGCCGGGCGGGTGCAGGTAGGTGGCTGTAAAATCACGGCTGTTCTGCATCAACGGCATTTCCTCAAGGATTTTTTCCATATCCTCTATGGCGATCCCGCTGTTTTCTATAATGCTCAGCCGTTTGTACAGTGTGCAAATCAGCTTTTTTGCCCATATCCGTATGGCGTCGTTGGTGCAGTGACTGTCGATGTTTTCGTAGACAGAACGCGCTTCGGCGAGGATCGACAGCGCCGTATCGCCGCCCTTAAGCGTAATCAGTGCGTTCAGGTAGCGCACGAGCAGGGTGAATTCGCCGGGGAACTCCGCGGTCGCGGTTTTCATCAAGTCCAGAACCGCCTGTTGGTCGCCGCTTTGCCATGTGTGATAATAGCCGTCGATGTACTCCTGAATTTTCTCCTTCTGCCGCGATTTGTCGATACCGAGCAGCGCGTCGACCGTGACGCCAAAAAAGGAAGCGATGGAGGGCAGCGCCGTGATGTCGGGATATGTCTCGCCGCGCTCCCACTTGCTGACCGCCTGAAAGGATACGCCGAGGAAATCCGCGAGGGTTTCCTGCGTCAGCCCGCGCTCGCGGCGCAGGCGCTTTAAGGTTTCGCCGAAATAAATTGTCATACAACAACCTCCAATAAAATATCAACGCGTTGTGATACCATCATACAAGACCGCCTTTTCTTATACAATAACGCATTTATTGAAACAAATTCAACTGTTAAGAGAAAAATTCTATTAATAAGCAAATCCGATAACGCATTGACTTTGCCGGTCGATATGGTATACTGAATACCATTCCACCGGCGGAGGTTTGTATGAAAACGATATTGTCTATATTGAATGAAAAGGTGTCCGGCGCGTTTCAGCAATGCGGCTGTCCGGAGGCTTTGGGTGTTGTTACGGTGTCCGACAGGCCTGATTTGTGCCAGTTCCAGTGTAACGGCGCCTTTGCCGCGGCAAAGCTTTTGCGCAAGGCGCCGATGGCGATTGCCGCGGATATTGTCCGCGTTTTACAGGGCGACCCCGTTTTCGAAACGGTCGAAACGGCGGGTGCGGGCTTTATCAATATCAAAGTTACCGATGCCTTTTTACAGGACTATGTACGCGGCGTCTGCGCCGACAAACATTTAGGCGTGCCGCAGGCGGACAGCTTTGAAACGATTCTGCTCGACTACGGCGGACCCAATGTCGCAAAGCCCCTGCATATCGGGCATCTGCGCTCGGCGGTCATCGGCGAGGCGCTCAAAAGGATCGTCAGAACGACGGGACGCGCCGCCATCGGGGACGTTCATCTCGGCGACTGGGGACTGCAGATAGGTCTTGTCATCGCCGAGCTGTCCGAGCGCCATCCCGACTGGGCGTGCCTTTCAGAGTCTTTTAAGGGCGAATCCCTGCCCGTTCTGACGACGGAAGAGCTTTCCGAGGTTTACCCGGCAGCCAGCAAAAAAAGCAAGACCGACGAGGAATTCAAAGTGCGCGCGAGGGAAATCACCGCGCGGCTCCAGAAGGGTCACGCCGGCTACAGGGCGCTCTGGAAGCTGATTTTAGACGCGTCAATAGCCGACATTAAGGCAAATTACGAGCGCATCAATGTCTCCTTCGAGTATTGGTACGGCGAGAGCGACGCCGAGAAATATATCCCGCAGCTTATGGAAACCCTGAACACCAAGGGGCTTCTCATCGAGAGCGACGGCGCGCTGGTCGTCGACGTTTCCGAGGAGGACGACAAAGCCAAGGTGCCGCCCGTCATCGTCAAGAAAGCGGACAACTCCGACATTTACGCGACGACCGATTTGGCGACCATCATCCAGCGCGTGAAGGATTTTAATCCGTCGCAGATGTGGTATATCGTCGACAGTCGCCAGAGCCTCCATTTCACGCAGGTGTTCCGCTGCGCGAAAAAGGCCGGTATTACCGGCGGCGCAGAGCTTCTGCACTTAGGCTTCGGCACGATGAACGGCGCCGACGGCAAGCCGTACAAAACCCGCGACGGCGGCGTCATGCCGCTGTCCGAGCTGTACGACACCGTCTATAGAGCCGCGCTCGAACGCGTCGGGGAGTCGGAATTTTCCGCGGAAGATGAAAAAGCGGAGATCGCGCGTAAAATCGCGGTAGCCGCCATCAAGTTCGGCGATCTTGTCAACCACCGTCTGAAGGACTATATTTTCGATCCTGAAAAATTCTTAGCCGCCGAGGGCAAGACAGGCTCATTTTTGCTGTATACGGTCGCCCGTATCAATTCGATTTTAAGAAAGCTTCCGGATGGTGAGCGGAAAATCGCTTTTTCGGGACAGACATGCGCGGACGCCGAGCGCGCCGTGTTCTTGACGCTCGCGCTGTGCGGCGAGGCGTTTACAGTAGCCTACGCCGAAAAAGCGCCGAATATCCTCTGCGAAAACGCGTATCAATTAGCGCAGGCGTTCTCGAAATTCTACAGCGCGACCCATATTATAAGCGAACCCGACGAAACGAAAAAGGCGTCGTGGGTGTCGCTGTGTATCGCCACTAAGGCAATGCTCTTAAAGCATCTCGATGTACTGGGCATCGAAGCGGTCGAATTGATGTAGTCAGGGGCGCTGCTCGTTTTCCGGATCGCTCGCCATTTCTTCGGCGATTTCCAGAGCCGTTTGCGGGCGCAGGGGACTGTGAACCCTCTTATTCATATGCAGTTTACGATACGCCCGAAGTACACCGTAAGCAGCCGTAAAGAAAACGACAAGCCCGCATCCGGCGATCAGTCCGGACGTCTGTCCGGAGACCAGCGGCATACAGGCGATAGACAGTAATAAAAATACGAATACATACAGCGACGAAAACGGAAAACCGCACAGCCTGCAGGCGTGACTGGGTTTTCCGTGTTTTTTTCTGAAACGGATATGGGTCGCCATGATGACCGCGTAGGTGAACAGAATTGAAAAGCCGCCGGAGCTCGTTAAAAACAGATAGACCTTCGGAAACAGCAGGCTGACCCCGAAGCCTGAAAGGATCACCGCGCCCGAAAACAGGATGCCGCGCACGGGGACGTCGCGTTTATCCTTTAAAAATGCCGGAGCCAGCCCCTCGGCGTTCAGCGAGCGGATCATGCGTCCGAGGCCGAACATCGCGGTGAGCATCGTCGATACGATCGCCGTAATCAAAACGGCGTTCATGACCTGTCCCGCCCACGCGACGCCGTTTCTTTCCAGCGCGGCGACCATCGGGCTTTTGGTTTCATTGAGCGCGCCGGTCGGAATCAGCGGCAGGACGCTGAGCGCTGACAGAATATACAGAATAGTCAGCGAAACAGAGGTCGCCCTGATGGCTTTCGGAATCGTTTTCTGCGGCTCCTTCGCTTCGCTGGCGGCAAGACCGATAATTTCAAAGCCCGCGTAGGCGAACATGACCAGAAGCAAGCTTCCGGCGACGCCCGCCGCGCCGCCCGGCAGCAGCTTTTCGCCGCTAAGCGCCCCGAAACCAATCGCCGGTCTGCCGAAAAACAGCCCCGTAACCAGTAAAACGGAAAAGAGTATAAACGATACAATGGCAATCAGCTTGATAGCCGCCAGACCGCTTTCAAGCTTGCTCAGCTTCTGCGCGCCGAGCAGGTTACAGAGCGTCACGCCGACGATAATACCGGTGCCGAGCAGGGGAACAGAAATATCCGGATACCATTTTTGCACCAAAATCGACACCGCCGCCGCCTCGCTCGACATGGCGAGCGCCATACCTGTAAAGTAGACCCAGCCGACGACGAAACCCGCGCCCTCTCCGAACGCCTCCGCGGCGAAGGCGCGAAAGGAGCCCGCGCTGGGCCGCGCGACGGTCATTTCCGAAAGCGCCAGCAAAATAAAATACACCATAACGCCGCCGAGGACATAGGCAATCACGATACCCGGTCCCGCGGCGTTCACCGCCGCGCCCGAGCCCAAAAAGAACGATCCGCCGATGACCGTCCCCAGCGCCATCATCGTCAGCTGCCGCGCCGACAAGCCTTTTTCTGTTTTAGCGGATTGTTCCATTTTTTAATCTCCTGAAAATAAATTCAATGATAGTATTCCGAAATTCCATTCATAAAATCCGAAAAAATTTTAATAATATATTTAAGGAAGACACAAAAGGAGGAGAGAAAATGGGTATCATCGGTTGGATCGTGATCGGCGCGCTCGCGGGCTGGATTGCCAGCATGATTACGAAAAACAACAAAAAGATGGGCGTATTCGCCAACATCATCGTCGGCATCATCGGCGGATTTAGCGGCGGTCTGGTCATGAACTGGATCGGGGATTACGGCATAACGGGATTCAATGTCCGCAGTCTTATCATCGCCACAGCCGGCTCCGTCGTGCTGCTGTTGATCGTCAACGCGTTCAGACGCGGCGAAAAAAGTCAAACGACCGAACAAGGATAAATCGCACAACAAAAAAACCGCTCGCCGAGCGGTTTTTTCGCGCGTAAATCAGCAGTGCCATTTTATGTTTGCTGGATTTGGCTCATTCTCGACGGCGACTTTTTGCAATGCCGCCGTCAAATCCGCGCAGACTTCTTCGGCGACGCGGGCATAGGTTTCCGCCATCGCGTCCGTCCCGATGCGGTCGTAGGCAACGGCAGCCGCGCCGTAAAAGTAAAGCCCGAGGGAGTGT
>CAYYFY010000072.1:0-8144 GCA_964471035.1 uncultured Eubacteriales bacterium | reverse complement strand
AAACGGATGATTGTTCAGATAGTATTCGACCTCTTCGGGGTAAATGTTCTTGCCGTTTTTGGTGACGATGACGTTCTTGATGCGTCCGACGATGCGGTAATTGCCCTCTTCGTCAACCGTCCCGAGATCGCCCGTACAAAACCAGCCGTCCTCGTCAAAGACCTCGTCGGTGGCCTGTTTGTTGTTGTAATAGCCGAGCATGACCATCGGTCCCTTAATCAGAAGCTCACCGACGCCGGTGGGGTCGGGGTTTCTGATTTTGACGCTGACGCCCGGCAGGGGGACGCCGACGCTGTCAGAAAGCTCCAGACGGTCGTGGTTGCCGATGACTAATGGCGAGCACTCAGTCAGTCCGTAGCCGAGATAGACGGGCATTCCAAAGGTTTTAAAATCCTTGACAACCTGCGGATTGATAGCCGCGGCGCCCGTGATGACCAGACGGATTTTACCGCCGAAGTTCTTGGTGATTTCATGAAAAAGACGTTCGCTCATATTGACGCCAAAGGCGCTGCCGGCATTAGAAATCAGCTTGCCGACGGAGAGAGCTATTTTGCTGACCTTGCTTTCGCTGGCTTTTTTAAGGATACGCGCGTGGATTTTTTCGAGCATCAGCGGCACGGTGACGAAGATAGTCGGCTCGTACTCCTGCATATTGCGCTGGATATGACGCAGTCCCTCGGAAAAACAGAGACAGCCGCCCGAGTACATCAGCATGATGAAGCTTAAGGAGCATTCATAGGTGTGGTGGATGGGTAAAACCGACAGCAGCACGTCCTCGGGGTAAAGCTTCACGACACCTGACAGCGCCATTATATCCGCGCAGATGTTGCGCTGGCAGAGCATGACGCCCTTGGCGATGCCGGTCGTTCCCGAAGTAAAGAGCAGGATGGAGAGCGCGTCCTTGTCGATAATGGGCATGGTGACCGCATTGGCTTTAAGGAGCGCCTCGCCCTCGATAAGCAGCTTGTCATAGGACAGAAACCGCCCGTCGTCCTCAGTTCTGTGGAAAGCGAAGAGTGTGAGCGTGTCTGGCAGATTGGGAAGCTCTTCTCGAATCAAATCCTCTTCCTTTTCGTCGAAAAAGACGGCTTCGGCGTCCGACATACGAATAATGTTGGCGATGTCGTGCGACGGCAGCTCCTTGTCGATGGGGACAATGACGCCCGCGCCGTTTGTCACGCCCATATAAGAACAGCACCATTTATAGGAGTTTGGGCCGATGACGGCGATTTTTTTGCCAGCCAAAGCTCGTCCGATGAGCGCGGCTGTCAGCGCGCGCACCGTTTTCAGAAACTGGGGATAGGTGATTTCGTAAAACGCTCCTTCACTGTTTTTCAGCCGGAAGGCGGGACGCGCGGGGAACAGGGCGGCGCTCTGTTCGAGCAAGTCCCTGAAATTTTCTATGGGACGAATCTCATAAAAACCGTTGTTTTCGCTCATTTTTTATATCCTCCAAAAGAATTTGGCGTATTAGTGGTTTAAATTGTGCAAATAGTATAACAGACAATAACTCTTTTTACAATAGATAAACTCATTGTTTGCAATTTGTTTCAATTTGCTTTTTGAAACACTGTACAAACAGGAGAGAATAGTGTAAGATGAACATATAAATCTAAAGGAGCTTGTCGGATTGAGGAGAATACGGATCGTTTCACTGGCGCTTTTGCTGCTGTTTACGGCGGCGTTCGCGTCATGTCAGGGCGTCGGGAGCGCGCAGGTCTTCGTGGGGAAGACGTCGGTGGACGACGAGGTTTTTTTGTATTATCTGAATCAGGCGATCGGCGAAGGGAAAGACAAAACGAAATCGGACAGTATCATCGAAGCGGCGACGGCCGTGCGGTATTATGTCAAGGTAAACACCGCTGCCGCCGTGCGCGGGATTACGCTGTCCGCAGCGGACAAGGCGGCGCTTTCCGAAAAGCTGAACCGCTTCTGGGCGGTTTACGGGACGTATTATATGTCGATCGGCGTCACGAAACAGACCGTGGAAAAGGTGAATCTTAGCGAAGCCTATGAAACATCCATACTCCTTAAAATATACGGACAGGGCGGGACAAAAGAGGTCGCCCGATCGGATATTCTGACAGAGCTCAACAAGTCGTTCGTCGTGTTTCGGAGCGTGAGAAAAGCCTTCGCGACGGCGGATGCCGACGGCAACGTAAGCGAGCTCACCGCCGCCGAAAAGGAGCTTCTCGTATCGCGGTTTGTAACGGCGACCGGACAAATCAACAACGGGTCGCTGACGCTTGAAGCGGCCGCGGCAGATTTCAATCCGAATCCTGCCGGTTCTGAACCGGAGCTCTTTGCGGTGCGGCAGGGGACGCCGCTCTTTTCCGAGGATTTTTTCAATAAAGCCGTCAAAGCGCCTCAGGGGAAGGCCTCCGTCATACAAGCCGACGGCGCGGTGTATCTGATACAGCGCGAAAAGGTGACGACGGACAGCGGTTATTTCAGAGAAAACAGCGTATACGCTTTTCAACGGCTCAAGGGCGAGGAGCTAAAAACGCTGATTTCCGGAGAAAATGCCTATGAGGTCGAGTTTTCCGATAACAAAGCCGCCGAATTCTATGACCGTATAATAAAAGCACGGCAATAAAAACGGAACACATTCGTCACGCCGAGAAAGGATGGTCATCATGTTTTGTCCTAACTGCAAACACTACGCGGGAAAGGGACATGAATTTTGCTCTAAGTGCGGTGCGTTTGTGCCCGCCGAGGATTCGGATACCTTTCGGTACGCAAGCTTTGATATTTCCGGCGCGGACAACCAACGCGTGGCGGCGCGCAAACCCGACGGCATAGAGCGCATTGAAACAGCGCGCGAAAGCGCGGGCACGGTTGGCAGGACGGGTAAATATACACAGAACGAAGCGCCGGCAAACCGTCAGGGCACCGTATCCATTCATCCCGCGCAGACGCCGCCGCACACCGGTTTGCCGCCGTATACCGGCATACCTGTATCGCGTCCGTCGGCTTCCGGTCAGACAAAAAAAGCGACCGGCTGCGCGCCGGTGGTCATTATTAGCGTTATTGTAATCGGTATGATTATTATTTTCCCGCAGATCATGCGTATCTCCGACCCCGGCGAAGTTTATGACGACCAGACGGTACCGGTATCGGCGACGGTAATATACGCGGATATTTCTCCCGATGAGACAGAGAATGTCTATGAGATCGACACGATAGAATTGTGGGATGTTGTGATAGAAACAAACGGAGAGGTAAGCTCCTTTGTGTTGACGCCCCTACACATTACACCGCTTAGCGGCAGGGTTCTTCCAAAAAATATCGAATTAAAAGGCGTCATGCTTTTTCTCGACGGTTCTGAACTGGACGTACGTTTCGACGGAGAGACCGTGCACATCGACGACTGCGCGCTGGAAACGGAAACGCGCTATGACGTGCAGCATATCCGGCTGGAATCGACCGACGGCGAAACGTATTACTTCATTTTGCCGGAGGAGGAGAGAGGGATAACGTTTTAAATTGAACATAATAATATCCCGCACCTTTCGGTGCGGGATAGTTTTTTTAGTACATTCCGCCGCCCTGCGCGGCCATTGCGGCGTTTGCCGCGGCGTCAGCCGCCGGGTTGGGTTTATCGGCGACAAGCGATTCGGTCGTCAGCACCATCGAGGCGACGCTCGCGGCGTTCTGGAGCGCCGAGCGCGTGACCTTCGTCGGGTCGAGGATACCGGCTTTCGCCATATCGGTGTAAGCTTCCTTGGCAAAATCGAAGCCGTAGCCGGACTTCTTTGAGCGGTTGATGGCGTCGATAATGACCGACCCTTCAAGACCGGCGTTGGAAGCTATCTGGCGGATGGGCTCCTCGATAGCCTTGAGGACTATCTTGATGCCGGTCTTTTCGTCGGCGTCCTCTGTTTTGGCGAGCAGCTTTTCCACGGCGGGGATCGCATTGATGAACGCCACGCCGCCGCCGGCGACATAACCTTCCTCGACGGCCGCTTTTGTCGCGGCAAGAGCATCCTCGATGCGGAGCTTGATCTCCTTCATCTCGGTTTCGGTCGCCGCGCCCACGCGGATGACGGCGACGCCGCCCGCGAGCTTGGCGAGTCTTTCCTGAAGCTTTTCACGGTCGAAGTCGGAGGTGGTCGTATCGATCTGGGCGCGAATCTGTGCGGTTCTCGCCTTGATCTCAGCGGGCTCGCCCGCGCCGTCAACGATGATGGTGTTCTCCTTGGAAATCTTGACCTGACGGGCGCGGCCGAGCTGAGCCATCTTGGTTTCCTTAAGCTCTAAGCCGAGCTCCTCGGTGATGACCTCGCCGCCCGTGAGAATGGCGATGTCGCGGAGCATCTCCTTGCGCCTGTCGCCGAAGCCCGGCGCCTTGACGCCCACGCAGGTGAACGTGCCGCGGATTCTGTTGACAAGAATCGTGGCGAGCGCCTCACCCTCGATGTCCTCGGAGATGATGACGAGCTTCTTGCCCGACTGGAGCACCTGCTCAAGCAGAGGCAGGATCTCCTGAATGTTGGCGATTTTCTTATCGGTAATTAAAATGTGCGCGTCGTCTATGACCGCTTCCATTTTGTCGGTGTCGGTGACCATATAGGGGGAGATGTAGCCGCGGTCGAACTGCATACCATCGACGACGTCGCAGCTGGTATCGGCGGTCTTGCTCTCCTCGACGGTGATGACGCCGTCGGCGGTGACCTTGTCCATCGCCTCGGCAATCAGCTGACCGATGGTCTCGTCGCTTGCGGAGATCGTGGCAATTCTGGCGATGTCGCTGGAATTCTTGACGGGCTTGGAATTCGCCTTGACGGACTCGACGACCGTGTCCACAGCCTCTTTGATGCCCTTCTTTACGACCATCGGGTTGGCTCCGGCGGCGACATTCTTCATGCCCTCGCGGACAATAGCCTGCGCGAGCAGCGTCGCGGTGGTCGTGCCGTCGCCGGCGACGTCGTTGGTCTTGGTGGCGACTTCCTTGACGAGCTGCGCGCCCATATTCTCAAAGACGTCCTCAAGCTCGATTTCCTTGGCTATTGTGACGCCGTCGTTGGTGATGAGCGGCGCGCCGTATTTCTTGTCAAGCACGACGTTTCTACCCTTGGGGCCTAACGTGATCTTGACGGTATTGGTGAGTTGGTCGATGCCGGACTGAAGCGCCTTGCGGGCGTCCTCGCCGTAAATGATCTGTTTAGCCATGATGTGTTCCTCCTATTATTCGACAATGGCGAGTATATCGCTCTGACGGACGACGATGTATTCCTCGGAATTGAGCTTGACTTCGGTGCCGGAATACTTGCTTAAGATGACCTTATCGCCCTTCTTGACTTCCATCTTGATCTCCTTGCCGTCGATGTTTCCTCCCGGCCCTACGGAGATGACTTCGGCTACCTGCGGCTTCTCCTGCGCCGCGGAGGCGAGAATAATGCCTCCCTTCGAGGTTTCTTCCGCTTCGGTGAATTTCAGAACGACTCTGTCACCAAGGGGTTTCAGTTTCATATCGATTCCTCCTAAGAAAAGATTTTGAGCGTTATATTAGCACTCTGTTCTTTTGAGTGCTAATCGTATTTTAACGCATTTTTCCAAAAAAGCAACCCTTTTTTCTAAAATTCATAATTTTTTAAAAAAATAGCCATTTGCAAGCGCCCGTTCTTGACGAACGCCTTTTGAATCTATATAATAGTATCAATGAAACGAGGTGGAGATCTGCATGAAGAAACCTTTGGCGGTGCTGTTCGATTACGGCGGGACTTTGGGTATCGATACGGGTTTTGATCTGGAGCGGGGCGTCGAGTATATCCGGCAGCGTGCGTTAAATCCCGACGTGACGACGACCGTCGAGCTTTGCGCGGTCTGGAACCGTCTTCACGCGGACATTGAGATGTCACGTCGGCGCGGGAGCGACCGCACCTTTGACGCGTCGCTTAAGGGGATTTTCCGCTGTGTGTTCGGGACGACAGACCTGCGCTTTTCGGAGGAACTTGAGGAGCTCGAATACCTGTTTGACCAAGCCAACAGCGACCACGCCCAGACCCCGTATATGGCGGAGCTTCTCGATTGCTTACGGCAGGAAAATATTCGCACCGGCGTCATCAGCAATATCGTCATGTCTGGGAATTCATTGAAGCGTTCGCTCGACACGCTCTATCCTGACAACGCGTTCGAGTTTGTGCTGACGAGCGCCGATTATATTCTGTGCAAACCAGCTCCCTATATGTTTGAAACGGCGTGTAAACGGCTTGGAATCGCTCCGGGGGACTGTGTGTACTGCGGGGATTCCGAGCATTGCGACGTGCAGGGGGCGTTGAAGGCGGGGATTGTTCCGGTGCTGTATCGGTCGGACGCCGCCTTTGAGACCGATTATGCGGAGAACGGGGCGCTCACGGTCAATTCCTGGAGCGTACTCACGGCGCTTCTTAAAAAGGAATGAGTACATGGCGAAAATTCTGATTGCCGACGACGAACCGCTGATGAGGCGGCTTGAGGCAGACTATCTGAAAAGAGCGGGACACGAGGTTTTTGAAGCCGAGGACGGCGAACGGGCGGTGGCCTTATTCAAAGAGATTCAGGGGATAGGGCTTGTCACGCTGGACATTATGATGCCCGTCATGGACGGATGGGAGGCGTGCCGACGCATACGCGAGCTCTCCGACATCCCCATCGTGCTGGTATCGGCGCGCTCGCAGGACTTCGATCAGCTCACGGGTTTCGAGTCCGGAGCGGACGATTATGTGACAAAACCTTTCAGCCCCGCGATCCTCGTCAAACGGATCGAGGTGCTTCTGAAACGGCGTCCGGTCGGCGCCGCGCACCCGAAGAACGACCACCGTATCATAATTGGCGAGCTGACGCTCGATACCGACGCCCACGAGCTGACGCTCGGCGGGGTTCCGGTTGAGCTGACGCTCAAGGAATATAAAATTCTCACCATGCTGACCGGCAGCGTCGGCAGGGTCTATACGCGCGACCAGCTTCTCGACGAGATATGGGGCATGGACTTTTACGGGGACATCCGTACGGTCGATTCCCATGTGGCGCGCCTGCGCACGAAGCTGGGCAAGTGGGGCGACGACAGGATTAAGACCGTCTACGGCATCGGCTACAAAATTGAATCCGAAGCTTGAAAGGGACGTGTATGAAAAAAGACAAGAGGGAAAAGGGCGTTAAGCTCAAGACGCGCCTGTTTTTGCAGGTGGCGTTTATCCTTGTCGTCTGTATCGCAGTGTTGCTCTTTCTCAACTCCCGCTATATGGAGCGGGTATATCTGTGGTACCAGAAACAGAGCCTCGTCGGCATGGTTGACGAGATTGAGGCGCTCGAGAACATCGAGCTGACCTACTATACGCAGCTGCCCGCCTTCGAGCATGCGCGCAACGTCAGCATCGAGATGTACAACGCCTATGGGGAACAAATCTATATCGGCAAATCGCAAATTGATTTCAGCGATAAAAAGGTCAATGTCATCAGCCGCGACGAGGATGAAAACGGCAGCTACTATTCCATTTTGCAGGAGGAAGGCAGCGACATCCAATACAACGTCTATGACCGTACCTTGAAAAACGGTTATGAGATAGAGGTCACTTCTTTAATCAGCCCGATTACCCAGAGCGCAGAAGCCGCGACGGGCTTTACGGCGCTCCTGTCGGTGACGGGGCTGCTCTTCGCGCTGCTGGCAGTATCGCTGTTTGCCGGACGGTTTGCAAAGCCCTTAGAGGAGATGAACGAGATCACCGCCGCCATGGCGCGGCGTGACTTTTCGCGGCGGTGTAAAACCGGACGGGGCGACGAGATCGGGGCGCTGGCTAAAAACATTAACGGGATGTCCGACAGTCTCGATAAAGCGCTTACTGAGCTTGAGGAAAAGAACAGGCAGCTATTAAGCGACATCGAGCAGGAGCGAAAACTCGACGGCATCCGCAAGGAATTCGTCTCTTCGGTCTCGCACGAGCTCAAGACGCCCATAGCCATCATTCGGGGCTACGCCGAAGGGCTGCTCGCCCTCGGCAAAAACGACGAAAAGGCGCAGGAGGAATACAGCCGCGTCATCATGACCGAAGCGGACAGGATGAACGAGCAGGTGCTCAGGCTCTTAGAAATATCGCTGTACGAATCGGGCGGCTACCAATTAAAGGAGAGTACATTTTCCATCGGGAAAATGATCGCCGACTATC
>CAYYFY010000071.1:0-8301 GCA_964471035.1 uncultured Eubacteriales bacterium | reverse complement strand
GACTAAGGCGCTGCGCCCCGACAAGGTGCTTGAGCGCGTCGGGCTTTCTGAGAGAATGGACAACTTTCCCTCGCAGCTTTCCGGCGGCGAGCAGCAGCGCGTCTCCATTGCGCGGGCGCTGGCGAAAAATCCGAAGCTGCTCTTATGCGACGAGCCCACGGGCGCGCTCGACTACAATACCGGCCGGCAGATTCTCCAGCTTTTACAGGATACGAGCCGCCAGACGGGCATGACGGTCATCATCGTCACGCACAACCAGGCGCTCACGCCTATAGCCAACCGCGTGATTTCCATGCGCAGCGGCAAGGTGGTCGGTACGGAGCTGAACGGCAATCCCGTGCCGGTGTCTGAAATCGAATGGTAAGAGCCTTTTCTGGAAAGGATAACGATACTTGATGAGCAAAGCCTATTTCGTGGATACACTGCGCTCCTTCAAACACAATTTGAGCCGGTTTATCTCCATTATCGCAGTCGTGACGCTCGGCAGCGGCGTATTTGTAGGATGTATGTCTACCTGTCCCGATATGCTGCGAACGTCAGCCGAATACTACACGAACAACAATCTTTTTGATATCCGCCTTCAGTCGTATATCGGGCTGTACGAGGGAGACCTCGAGCAGATACGTACAATTGAAGGCGTTAAAAGCGTTGTCGGCGAGAAATTTGTCGATGGCTTCGTGCGCTTGGAAGCCGACGACGGCTCCTATCAGGGAGTAGTCGATCTGTACGGCTCGGAGATGACCGTGCGCGCTTATGGCTTCGATGCGGCGGCGGCGAAGGCGCATACTGAAAGCGGGCGTGACGACGTCGGTTATATCAACCGGCTCACGCTGCTTAAAGGCGAGTACCCCGACGCCGTCGGCGAATGCGTGGTCACCTGCAGCAAGCTTGCCACTCCGGCGCAGTTTCAGATCGGAGAGACCATTAAAATTGAGGGCGACGGCGAAAGCGCATTCTACTCGCTTAAGACCGATCAGTTCACGATAGTCGGTATTGTGATGACGCCGTATTTCGTGTCGTTCGACCGCGGCGCGACTTTAGCGGGCAGCGGCAAGCTCGGCGATTATATCTATATCCCCAACGACAGCTTTACAGACAACGTCAATTACTACAGTGAAGCGTATATCACGCTTGACGATTCCGCGCTGTACGGACCGTATGACGACGAATATAACGCGTATGCGGATTCCATAGCGCAGGAGATACGCGACATATCGGGCGAAATAGTAACGGCGCGGGCGGCGGCGCTGAAAACGGAGATCGAGCCTAAGCTCGCCTCCGGAGAGCTTGAGCTTTTCAATAAGGAAAGGGAAGCGCAGACAAAGCTGGCGGAGGCCAGAAAACAGCTTGACGACGTCAAATACCTCGTGCAGAACGGCGACAAGCTGATTGCCGACGCACAAGCGCAGCTTGAGGCGAAATACGCCGAAGCCATACAGCAGATCAATAACGGCGGCGCCGAATACGAGGCGGCTGTTCAGGAATACAACTTAAACGCCCAGAGAGTGGCCGACGGACAGGTGCAGTGGGACGCCGCCAACGACGAATATAACTACAATAAGGATCTGTATGACGAAGCGGAGGGACAGCTCAAGGACGCTAAGAGCCAAATAACCCTTGCCAACGCGCAGATAGTGGCGACCGCCGAGCTTATAGCCTCGACGGAAGCGACGCTGAACAACCTGCAGAATGATGAAGTCAACGATTCGCTTACGCCGGCGGAGCTTGAGGAAATGGCGGACAGGCTTGAGGCGACCAATCCGGAGCTTGCCAGCGTCCTGCGCTCGGCGGCAATTATGGGGGGAGCGGGCGCGGCAGCCGGCGCTTCAGCCGAGGTGGAGGCGCTGCTCGATCAGAGGAAGACAGAGCTTGCAGCGGACAAAATAAAGCTGCTGCAGGCGCAGGCGCTCTATAATGAGAAAAACGCCGAGCTCGCCGACGCTAAAACAAAGCTCGACGCGGCCAAGATTCAGTTGAACGACAAGGAAAAAGAGCTGAGTGACGCGAAGAAAAAGCTTGACACCGCCAAGGAACAGATCCGTCAGGGCGGGTTCGACCTGCAGATAGGAAGCTTAGAGGCGCAGACGAAATACTTAAACGCCAAATCCGAAATCGCCCTCAAGCAGGCGCAGCTGACCGAGGCTAAGGGCAAGCTGCCCGAGTACGAGGCGCAGTATACCGCCAAGGTTGAAGAAATCGAAGGGCAGCTCAGTGTGGGACGCACGATGATTTCAAAGGGCAAAGAGGTGCTCGGGAACTTAGGCACCGCCTCATGGTCGGTGACGACGCGGCGGGATATGCCGGGCTACGCGAGCTATGGCGACGCCGCGTACAGTATGATGACCATCGCGCTGGTGTTCTCCACGTTCTTCTTTGTCGTGGCGACGCTCGTCTGCCTGACGACGATGACGCGCATGGTACAGGAGGAGCGCACGCAGCTCGGCGTGCTTCAGGCTATCGGTTATACGGACAAACAAATCATTTCAAAATATCTGATCTATTCCGGCGCGGCGTGCGTGCTGGGTTCGCTTATAGGTATCTCCATCGGCGCGTTTCTGTTCCCCAAGGCGTTCGTCGTCGGCTGGACTATAATGTACGAGCAGCCCGCGCTTAAGATGTATGCGTATCCGCTCCTTATAATCCTCGGCTTTGCCATTACGACACTGCTCACCATGGCGGCGGTTGTGTTCGCGTGCCGCCGTGAGCTTGTGTCGGTTCCCGCCGTGCTCATGCGCCCCAAGCCCCCGCGTTCCGGCAAGCGCATCTTTCTCGAGAAGATCGGCTTTATATGGAAACGGCTCAGCTTCACCTCAAAGGTCACCGCGCGCAATATCCTGCGCAGTAAGAAACGGCTGCTGATGTCCGTGCTCGGCATTGCCGGGTGTACGGCGCTGCTCGTCTCCGGATTCGGTTTCGGCGATTCGGCGCGCGCCGTCATCAGAAAGCAGTTCGCCGACGAGGGCATCGCGCGGTACGATATTCAGATTGTGCTCAAAGACGAAGAAACAGGCGCGGCAAACAGCGAAGCCGTCAATTCCATCAGGAATCTCGGCGGTATCGAGAGCATCATGCGCTCCTATCTCAAGATATGCCGCGGCACATCCGCGTCGTTTGAGGACGGCTACGAGGTCAATATCTCCGTACCCGAAGACCCCGCGCGGTTAGGCGATAATGTGCGGCTGGTCGATTATAAGACAGGCAGGCTTTTAACTCTGGACGATACGGGCGCGATTATTACCGACAATTTCGCCAGAGCAGCCGGCGCGAAAGTCGGCGACACGGTGACGCTCTCCTGGTTTGAGGGCGCGAATGAAGTGTCTTATGATATACTGGTTGCGGGCATCGTCGAGAATTATACGTTTCACTACGCGTATATGACTGCCGCTTATTATGCACAGGTCACCGGCGCGGCGCCGGGCTATAACTGCCTTGTCGGGCGGGTTTCCGACGCACTGACCGCCGACGCGCGCGTGCAGCTTGAAACGCGGATCAACGATCTGCCCACGGTCAACGGCTCCGTGTACACGACGGCTATTGTCGATAACTTCACCCATATCATCAACAGCATTTATCTCATCATCGCCGTCGTCGTAGCGGCCGCGGCGGTGCTCGCGTTCGTCGTGCTGTATATACTCAACAACACCAGTGTCAACGAGCGCATCAGGGAGCTTGCCACCTTGAAGGTGCTCGGCTTCTACGACAAGGATGTGTCGGCGTATATTTACCGCGAAAACGTCATCCTGACGCTTCTCGGCATCGTAGCCGGTTTCGGAATAGGGATTGTGCTGCACAAAATCATGATCTCGACCATCATCATCGACGCGGTGACGCTTGGCCGCCGCATCTCGGCTGTAAGCTACGGCATCTCGACGCTGATGACGCTGCTGTTCGCCTTTATTGTCAATCTTGTTATGCATAGACACTTGAAAAAGATCAGTATGGTAGAATCATTGAAGTCGGTAGAATAAATAATATATAAAAGCTAACCGCAGGTTCCGGCATCTGACGTCTGATGTCTGATGTCTGGCATCTGAAATCTGACTACGGGGGAATGATTTTTGAGGGAATTTGATGTCGTTGTTATTGGCGCGGGAGTCGTCGGGGCGCTGGCGGCACGGGCACTGACAAAGTACGATATCAGCGTGGGAATTCTGGAGAGAGGAAACGACGCCGCTTCTGGGGCGACCAGATCCAACAGCGCGATTGTACACGCCGGATTTGACGCGAAGCCCGGCACGCTGAAGGCAAAGCTCAACGTCCGCGGCGTCGAACTGATGGAGCAGGTGTGCGGGGAGCTTTCCGTGCCGTATTGGAACAACGGCTCGCTGGTCGTCGCCTTTTCTAATCAGGAAATGGAGACGCTTGAGGTTCTCAAAAAACGCGGAGAGACTAACGGCGTCGAGAAGCTGTCTGTTATTGATAAGGTACGGCTCAAAGAGCTCGAGCCGCACATATCCGAGGAGGCAGTCGGCGCGCTTTTAGCCGAAACAGCCGGACTCGTCTGTCCGTATGAGCTGGCAATAGCCGCCGTCGAGAATGCCGTGACAAACGGCGGAGAGTTCATTCGCGGCTGCGAGGTGCAAGGCATCGCGCAGGGGGACAGCAGCTTTGTTCTCGATACGACAGCCGGAAAAATCAAAGCAAAATACATCATCAATGCCGCGGGGGTGCGTTCGGGACTTGTCGCTCAGATGATCGGCGACGATTCCATAGACATTGTCGTGCGCCACGGCGACTATTATCTGCTCGACCGCGGCGTCGGGGATCTCGTCACCTATACCATTTTCCAGTGTCCGTCGGAGATGGGCAAGGGCGTTCTTGTGGCGCCGACGGTGGAGGGGACGCTTATCGTCGGTCCCTCAGCCAACGACATTGACGACTTCGACGATACCGCGACGACGCCGGAGGGGTTGCGCTTCGTTCTTGAAAACGCGCAGAGGAGCATACCGGAGGTTTCTTTAAGGAACGCGATTACCTCATTTTCGGGGAACCGCGCCCATCCGACAACCGATGATTTTATCATCGGCGTAAGTGAGAAGAGCAGTCGTTTCATCAACGCCGCCGGCATCGAGTCCCCGGGACTGACCGCCGCGCCCGCCATCGCCGAGATGATCGAGCAAATATTCCTCGGTATCGCCGAGGTATCCTTAAAAGACAATTACAATTCTCGCCGCCCCGAGCCGGTGCGCTTTCGGACGATGACGTCCGAACAGCGGCGGGAGTTGATCAAAAGAGATCCTGCCTACGGACGGATAATCTGCCGCTGTGAGATGATTACAGAAGGGGAGATACGCGACGCCATACGCGCCCCCGCCGGAGCGCGCGACGTCGACGGCGTCAAGCGCCGCACGCGCGCGGGGATGGGACGCTGTCAGGGCGGCTTCTGCGGTCCGAAGGTCGTGGAGATTTTAGCGCGCGAGTTGAACATACAAAAGGAAGAGATCACGAAATTCGGCGGCGGTTCCCGGGTGCTCGGCGGAAGAACGCAGCAGGGAGGGAACACCGATGACTGAATATGAGCTTGTCGTTGTCGGCGGGGGACCCGCCGGTATGGCCGCCGCGCTGAAAGCGCGTGAATGCGGCGTAAAACGGATCATCGTTCTCGAACGCGCCGCGTCTCTGGGCGGTATTCTGCAGCAGTGCATTCACACGGGCTTCGGGATACACTATTTCAATGAGGAGCTTACCGGTCCCGAGTACGCCGGTCGGTTTATCGCGCTTCTCGAACAGACGGACATCGAGATCAAAACGGATACCATGGTCCTTGACATCTCCGAGGACAATACGGTAACCGCGATCAATAACACCGACGGTCTTTTAGAATACAAAGCGAAGGCGGTTGTTCTCGCCATGGGCTGTCGGGAGCGTCCGCGCGGTGCGCTGAGTATCGCCGGATCGCGTCCGTCGGGTATTTTAACTGCCGGTACCGCGCAGCGCTACGTCAATATCGAGGGCTATATGGTCGGCAAAGAGGTCGTCATCTTAGGCTCGGGCGACATCGGGCTCATCATGGCGCGCCGCATGACTTTAGAGGGCGCGCACGTCAAAATGGTCTGCGAGCTGATGCCCTTTTCGAGCGGTCTGTCCCGCAACATCGTTCAGTGCCTCGACGATTTTGATATCCCCCTGCGCCTGTCCTGTACCGTAGTGAAGACGCACGGAAAAGAGCGCCTCACGGGCGTTACCGTACAGAATGTTGATGAAAAATTGCTGCCGATTGCCGGTACCGAGGAGTACGTTTCATGCGATACGCTCCTCCTCTCGGTAGGGCTGATTCCGGAAAACGAGCTGACGAAAAATGCCGGCATCCATATGGATAAGGTGACCGGCGGACCTGTCGTCAGCGAGAGTCGGGAAACGAACCGCAGAGGAATTTTCGCCTGCGGAAACGTGCTGCAGGTACACGACCTTGTCGATTTTGTCACAGAGGAGAGTATGACCGCCGGTAAAGGCGCGGCGGACTATATCCTCGGCAACGAGGACAAGGAGCCGGTCTACGTAAAGGTCGAGGGAGAGAACGGCGTGCGCTACGTCGTGCCCCAGAGGATGGATATTCACGCGGGCAGGGACATCCGGCTGTATTTTCGTGTCAGCAGGGTCTACGACAACGCGAAGATACTCGTGACCCACGAGGGGAAAGAGCTGCTGCACAAGAAAAAGATCAAGATGACCCCCGGTGAAATGGAGAGCGTAACGATCACGGAGGATATGCTGAAGACCCTCGGGCCAAACAGCGTTCTGACGGTTTCGATCAAGGAACAGGAGGGGCATAAATGAGTAAGCATATGATTTGTATAGCGTGTCCCCGCGGCTGTCCGATGCAGGTGGTGCTGTCCGAAAACGGCGACGTCGCCTCTGTCGAGGGCAACGCCTGTAAGCGCGGTTTAACCTATGCCCACGCCGAGATTACGCATCCGGTGCGGCAGATTACGACGACCGTCCGCGTCAAAGGCGGCCGCTGTCCGCTGGTGCCCGTCCGGTCGAAAAAACCCATCCCGAAGTCGAAAATTTTTGAGGCGGTCGGTATACTGCACGGTTTAACGCTGACCGCTCCCATCCGTTGCGGAGATGTTGTGGTTAAAAATATCCTTGGCACCGGCGTTGACATCATCGCCGTCGCCGACGTGCTGTAAGTATTGAGAAAATAAACTGAACAAGAGGCGAAAGGAAAGCGTATAAATGAAGAAGCCCTTTGAAATCGCGGCTGAGGTGAAGCCGTCCGAAAGACAGCTCCTGTGGCAGGAAACCGAATACGCGGGAATCATCCATTTCGGATTCCCGACCATCATCAACCAGGAGTGGAGCGACGGCACCGTGAAGCCTGAGAACTTTTCGCCCAACGAATTTTCGGCGAGCGAATGGGTCAGGTTGTTTAAAGACGCGGGTATGAAGGGGCTTGTTCTGACTGTCAAGGATCACGACGGGTTCTGTCTGTGGAATTCCCGTTTTACCGATTACTGCGTCAAAAACGCGGTCAACTGGGAAACAGGGGAGACCGATATCGTCAAAATGCTTTCGGAGGAGTGCGAAAAGCAGGGACTCAAATTCGGCATCTATATCACGCCGATGGACCGCCACGAGCCAACCTACGGACAGGGCGAAGCCTATAACAAGCACTTCAAGGCGCTGCTTACCGAGCTTTTAACGGAATACGGCGACATCTACTATGTCCGCCTCGACGGCGCCGCCGAGCCGACAAAGAGCGGCGCGGTTCAGGAGTACGACTGGGAAGGGTATTACGCGCTCATACGAAAGCTCCAGCCCGACGCGGTCATCGCTTTATGCGGACCCGACGTCCGCTGGAACGGCAACGAGTGGGGCGTCTGCCGCAAAAACGAGTGGAGCGTCATCCCCAAGCGCTACGGTATCGAGGAATACATCCACCGGTACAAGGAAGAGAAGCAGTCCGGCAAAAAGGATAAAAAACAAACCGGAACCATGGAGCTGGATCTGGGCAGCCGCAAGGCAATCAAAAAGGATACGGCGTTCATATGGTATCCTGCCGAGCTGTGCATATCCATCCGCGACGGCTGGTATTACCACAAGTCCGACGAGTATACCGCCAAGACAAAGGATAAGCTTTTAAAACTGTATTTTGAGTCGGTCGGCAACAATTACGGCTTTTTGCTCGGTGTTCCGCCGACAAAGACCGGCGCGTTCGGCAATATGGAATCGCAGATACTCAGGGCGTTCGGGTATGACCTCGAAAAGATGTTTTCCTATATCGTCAGCGCCGACGCCGCTATACAGGCGAGCAGCGAGCTGTCGCCTGAATACGCCGCGAAAAATATTCTGTCTCCC
>CAYYFY010000070.1:0-8306 GCA_964471035.1 uncultured Eubacteriales bacterium | reverse complement strand
ACGACAGGCTCTCGATGTACCGGCGCTGCCCCTCGGCGTAAATGGTGTCAAAGGCCAGCGAGGACTTGCCGGAACCGGACAGCCCCGTAAATACAATGAGCTTGTCCCGCGGTATTGTCAGGCTGATATTTTTCAGATTGTGTTCTTTGGCGCCCCGAATATTTATATGGGTGTTCATTATTTTTGTCCCCGTAATTTCTGTATCTTGTCGCGCAGATAGGCTGCGTGCTCGAATTCGAGCAGCTTTGCCGCGGAGCGCATTTCCTTTGTCAGCTTATCGATCAGCATTTCTTTTTCGCGCGCGCTCAAGTGTTTGCCGCTCGATTCGTCGACGGAAGCCTTGCTTGATATTTCGAGAATATTGCGTACTTCCTTCTTTATCGAGCGCGGGGTGATGCCGTGCGTTTCGTTGTAGCGCTGCTGCTTCTCGCGGCGGCGGTATGTCTCTTTTATGGCGCGCTCCATCGAGGGCGTGACGCTGTCGGCGTACATAATGACCTGTCCGCTTACATTACGCGCGGCGCGCCCTATGGTCTGAACCAGCGAAGTCTCGCTGCGAAGGAAGCCCTCCTTGTCGGCGTCCAAGATGACAATCAGCGATACTTCGGGGATGTCCAACCCCTCGCGCAGGAGGTTAATGCCCACAAGCACGTCGAACTCACCCAAACGCAAATCGCGGATAATCTCCATGCGCTCGATGGTATCGACGTCATGGTGCATATAGCGCACCTTGATACTTAAGTCGGACAGATAATCGGTTAAATCCTCCGCCATTTTTTTGGTCAGCGTCGTTACGAGCACGCGTTCCTTTTTCTCTATGCGTCCGTGAATCTCGCCGACCATGTCCTCAATTTGCCCCTCGACGGGGCGCACGGAGATCTCGGGGTCGATAAGCCCCGTCGGACGGAGCACCTGCTCGGTTATCCGGTTGCTTCTTGTGCGCTCAAAATCGGCGGGAGTCGCGCTTACGAATATCTTTTGCCGCGTCTTGCCTAAAAATTCCTCAAAATTTAACGGGCGGTTGTCATACGCCGACGGCAGACGGAAGCCGAACTCGACGAGAGAGTCCTTACGCGAGCGGTCGCCGCCGTACATCCCCCGCACCTGCGGCAGCGTGACGTGCGACTCGTCGACGAACAGAATATAGTCGTCGGGGAAATAGTCGAGCAGCGTAAACGGCGCCTCGCCCGCTTTTCTGCCGGTCATGACGCGCGAATAATTTTCAATCCCCTTGCAGAAGCCTGTTTCGCGCAGCATATCGATGTCGTAATAGGTGCGCTGCATGATGCGCTGCGCCTCGATGAGTTTCCCCTTGCTCTTGAATTCCTCGACGCGGTCGAGCATCTCTGTCTCAATTTCGGACAGCGCTTTCTCAAGCTTTTCTTTGGAGACGACATAATGCGAAGCGGGATAGACGGCGACGTGCGAAAGCGTGCTCTTGACGGCTCCCGTCAAAGCGGTTATCTCGCTGATACGGTCGATCTCATCGCCAAAAAACTCGACGCGAATCGCGTTTTCCGACGAATACACGGGGAATATCTCGACGACGTCCCCGCGTACGCGGAACTTGTTTCTCGAAAAGTCGAGGTCGTTGCGCTCATACTGAATCTCGACGAGCTTTCTTATCAGCTCATCGCGTTCCTTTTTCATACCTTGACGCAAAGACACGACCATTTCCCGATAGTCGATCGGATCGCCGAGCGTATAGATACACGACACGCTCGCCACGATGATGACGTCGCGCCGCTCGCTAAGCTGCGTGGTCGCCGAGTGGCGCAATTTATCGATCTCGTCGTTGATGGCTGAGTCCTTTTCAATATAAGTGTCGGTTACAGGGATATACGCTTCGGGCTGATAGTAATCGTAATAGGACACAAAATACTCGACGGCGTTGTCGGGAAAGAATTCCTTGAACTCCGCGCAGAGCTGCGCCGCCAGCGTTTTATTGTGCGCAAGCACAAGCGCCGGACGGTTCAGCCTCTCGATGACGTTTGCCATCGTAAAGGTTTTTCCCGATCCGGTCACTCCGAGTAGCGTCTGCGCGTCATAACCTGAAAGAATACCGTCAACAAGTCCCTCTATGGCTTCTGGCTGGTCGCCCGTCGGTTTGTACGGCGATACGAGTTTAAAATGATCCATAAATCAAATAAATAACATTTTGTATTCGTCATGCTCGCGCATGGAATAGACATCCGAGTCCATGCCGACGATGACATGGTCATACACGCCGATGTCCAGCCTTCTGAGCATGACGATGAGGCTTCTGGTGGCGTCGACGTCGGCAGCCGAAGGCTTGGCGGCGCCGTTGGGGTGGTTGTGGGACAGCACGACAAAAGAAGCGTTGGCGTTGATGGCGGACTCCACGATGTTGCGGCTGTTGATATCCGTGCCGTTGACGCCCCCCTCGCCGACAATGTCCGCTTTTTTGACGCGCCGTTTGTTGTCGCAGCTCAAAAGGACGATTGTCTCCTTAGAGCGGGAACGATAGAAGGCGGTAAGGTAACGGCTGATGTCCTCAAAGGTCATCGTCAGATTTTCTTTTTGGGCGCCGCGCATAAGCCGCCTGTCATCAATCGCGGCGACGGTTCTGATCATCAGCGCCGTCTGTTCGCCGACGCCCTCAACCTTCAGAAGCGCGTTATAGGGCGCTTTGAACACGCCTTCGAGCGAACCGAATTCAAGCAGCAGCGCATGAGCTGTTTCATTGGTATCGCTCCGCGGGATGGAATAGAAAAGAAGCAGCTCCAACAGTTGATGATCCCGAAAGACTTCAGCGTTTCCGGCTAAAAAACTCTCTTTAAGACGAAGCCGGTGACCGCTGTGAATCGCTTTCTTTTCCTTTTCGTTTATCAACAAAACTCATTCCTTCGTTATTGCAGGTAACTTTTCAGCTTCTCTGCCCTATCGGTACTCTCCCAACGGACGCTCAGGTCGGTGCGCCCGATCTGACCGTAGGCAGAAAGCGCGCGGTACTGGGGTTTTCGCAGTTCTAAGTAGTCGATGATGGCCGCGGGACGCAGATCAAAACAGGCCTTGACAGCCTCGACAATCCGGCTGTCCGGCACAATTCCCGTGTTAAAGGTATCGATGAACACCGATACAGGCTTTGCCACGCCGATGGCGTAGGCAAGCTGAACCTCGCATTTTTTCGCGATCCCCGCCGCGACAATGTTTTTTGCCACATAGCGCGCCGCATACGCGGCGCTGCGGTCAACCTTCGTCGGGTCCTTGCCCGAGAAACAGCCGCCGCCGTGGCGCGAAAAGCCACCATAGGTATCGACGATAATCTTTCTGCCGGTTAATCCGCTGTCCCCAGCCGGACCGCCGATAACAAAACGTCCCGTCGGATTGACATAGATTTTTGTTTCAAAGTCCAGCATATGCGCGGGTGCGACCGGCTTTATCACGTGCTCTATGATATCGGTACGGATCGTTTCAAGCGGCGTTTTCTCGTCATGCTGCGTCGAAACGACGACCGCTTCCAGCCGCGCGGGTTTTCCCTCCTCATCATACTCGACGGTGACCTGCGTCTTGCCGTCGGGACGTAAGTAGGGAAGCGTCCCGTCCTTTCTGACCTCGGTCAGCCGTTTGGCAAGTCGGTGCGCCAAGGATATGGGCAGCGGCATGAACTCGGGGGTCTCATCGCAGGCAAACCCGAACATCATCCCCTGATCCCCCGCGCCATTGAGATTGTATACGTCCCCGTCGCCGCCTTTCAGCTCAAGTGATTCGCTGACGCCGAGGCTGATGTCCGCCGACTGCTTGTCCATCGACGTGATGACCGCGCAGGTATTGCCGTCAAAACCGTAGGCGGGTTTGTCGTAGCCGATACCGCAGACGACTTCGCGGACGACCGACGGAATATCGACATGGGCGTTCGTTGAAACCTCGCCCATGACGAGCACCATGCCGGTCGTACAGATCGCCTCGCAGGCGACGCGCGCCATCGGGTCCTGCTCTAAAATCGCATCGAGAACAGCGTCGGAAATCCGGTCGCAGATTTTATCGGGATGCCCTTCGGTAACGGATTCTGATGTGAATAAATAGTGAGCCATAGTTTTCTCCAAAATAAATTTAATTGTAACCTCGTCTGACATCTGGTGTCTGACATCTGACGTCTGAAAGAGGCGGGACACGCCCGCCTCCTCCTGAATTTGCCGGATTAACTGATCAAATCATATGTCCTGATGATTTCCGCCAGTTCTGAATCCGCGAAATCCGAATATCCGTACGGTCCGTAATATTCGTATACACCGTCGCTTGCCGCCTTGAGGATCTGTGTAAGGAATATGATGCTCTGATCCTCCTCTTCGGGCGCGTTGCGTTTTCCGGCGCGGACAAGGCAGTCGTATAACTTCTGCTGCATAGCCTCGACCTCCGCGGTCGGGAAGCGGCCGTCGTCCTCCATTAAGCGGGCGCTGGCGATGGCGGCCTCAGTATCCATAATCAACTGGGCGTCGTAGGTGCCGGGCGCCGCCAGCTCCTCATCCAGAATCGTCTGAGCTTTCGGCACATCGTTCTTAAAGAAGTCACGCGTTCTTCTGGCGGACATAAACTGCGGGTACCGCTCGGCTGAACGGATGCCGGTAATCTCATGGTCAATCAACAGGTTGATAGCCAGATTCATAACAATATTGTTGTGCGCGGTGGTTTCGTGATTCTGCCCGCAGAAGTAGAAGGTCGTGTCGGGGAGAAGTCCCGTCGACGCGTCAAGCGAGCCGTCCGGCGAAAGATAGCCGGGGATTTTCGGCACATAGTCCGCCGGCAGTGTCTCGCCGACTAAAGAGGACGTCGCCCCCATCGAGGTGGAATCGACCTGAATGATGCCGTCGGCGTTACAGGACTTTGCGGAGCTGGCGATAGAGACGAGCGGCACGCCGTAATCGCATAAATCAAACACTTCGACGCCGGCGCTGATCAAAGCGAGAATGTTCGCGTCGCTGTCCATCTGCGCCTCATAGTATTTGGCGGTGCGCGCTCTTAAATAATCATGGTCAGCGTCGCTCAGATATTTTTCCGCCATTTCGGGATAATATGCGCTGGGCAGCAGCGCCCACATACCCGGACAGTTGATGATGACCTTGTCGAGCAGCTTATCCACGGTCTTGCTCAGCAAATCTTTGACCACCTGCTTGGGCAAAAGGCGGATGCCTAAGTTGGCGACATACGCCGTATACTCGTCTCCGATCAGCGACGGGAACAGGTCTTTATAGAGCATTTCGTCATCGTTAAAGCTGAGGTCGTTCTTAAAGACGTCGCCGACAATCTCCGAACCGTCGAGCGCCGGAATGATCAGAACGACTCTTCCGAGGTCAGCGGCGACCTCCGGATGCAGCTCTATGAGGGCGTTGAACACCGTGCCGCCGAGGCTTATCGGGACAAGATTGACCTTGTCATGTCCTGTCTGCGCCTTGACCATCTGAATGTAGGCGTACAGCTCCTCGGCAATGCCGACGGTATCGCCGAAGCTGTTGTAGGCGAAGAAATAGAGATGATCCTCGCCCGCTTGCGCCGTATAGGTCTTCAGAGGAATGGTCTTGTAGATATAGTCTTTCTCCTCTTCGTTGCAGGCGGCGACGCTCTTATAATATTTCGTGACATGAAGGTTTCTGACAGGGAGACCGTTAAGTCCCATCTCGTTGACCCACATGGCGTCGGCTATCTTCTGCGAAGCCTCGGTGGTGAAGCCGTTGTCCTTCTGCGTGGCGATCGCCGTGACAAGCGGCGCAGCCAGCTCATTGACAAGCACGTCGGCGTTGATGTACAGCGGCCAGCCGGTGATCGTCTTGCCGCTCGCGTCGAGAACGGGCTGATTGTTCGCGTCGAGCAGCACCGTATCGGACTGCCCGATGCCGGGAACAATAATCGACGGACAGTGACCGCACTGCCCGTTGCAGGTAGTCAGCGCGCCGTCGTCGCACATATCGAGAAGCTGCGCGGCTTCCTCGGCGGACGAGGCGTAGGTAATGACGGAGCCCGCATCAGGGGCGTATGTGTTGGTCATTACGCCAAATACGCTCAGCAGAGCAAGCAGGAGACTGACGAGGGTCGCAATACCCTTTGAAATCGCGCTATAAGCGTCCATAAAAATTCCTCCTAATTTTTATCACCCTAGGGTGAATACTTACTTATTTACTTCCGGCTCCGGCGTTGCCGCCTCGACCGCCGCGCTTAAGCGAGCGGTCGCCTTTTCGGTCAGCGAGTTGTCGATAACGACGGTATAGGTAAACAGCTCCTCGCTTTCGGCGACAGCCTTGATTAACTCGTCCCTGACGTGGCTTGCAAGCGGCGTCTCCAAAAGCTCCTTCGCTTTCGGAAGCAGCCTGTAACGGATTTGGCGGATATTGCGCGAACCGTTGAACTGCGGGAAAGCCGGATTTGAAAAGACATCCTTAAAATTGTCGTTGGTCAGTACCTCGCGGCAAATCAGGAGCGCGACGTCGTTGTAGGCGATATCATCGTGTATCTGGTCTGAGAAATACCATGTCGTTTCGGGGAACAGCCCCGCGCCCGCGTCGACAACGCCGTCAGGCGAAACATGGGTATGACCCATCGCGCAGACGACAGGCGCATAGTCTGTCGGCAGCATCTCTCCGGCTGCGGCGGAAAACGCACCCAAAGACGCGGATTTCAGATCGACGATCGAATCGGAATTGACCTCGGCAGACAACACGAACGGCGCCAGACGCTTGCCGTAGCCGCAGATGGTAAAAAATTCCACTCCGCGTTCAACCTGCTTACGCATCAATTCCTCGTAATCTTTGTGGACGCGGTGATAACGGTCTGCCTTGGCGCGTAAAACCTCGTGCTTTCCGTCACACAAATATTTATCACGCAGCGCGTCGTACCGCTCACGCGGGCAGATCGCCCAGACGGCGGGACAGTTTAAGAAAATCGTGTCGCGCGCGGCGTTCAACGCCGTTTCAGTAATTTTTTTAGGCAGTCCCTCGGGCAAAAGGCGCATATAGGAGGCAAGTTTCTGCGCGGTGCTCCTGCCCGCGATAAAATCAAAGATTTCCTCGGGCATATCCGAATTGACGCGTCCCTCGAACACGTCGGCGACGATTGTCGAGCCGTTGAGGGCAGGGACGAAATTCATGACCCGGTGTATGTCCCCTCTGTCGCCGTAGGCGTCAAAGTACGCGACGGAAATCGAGCCGCCAAGGCTTACGGGCACGAGATTGACCTTGTCGTGCCCTGTTTGCTCTTTCACCATTTGAATATAATTATGTAATGCTTTTGCCGTTTCATACGGCTGACCGAACGAATAATACGCGAAAAAGTACATATGGCTTTCGCCGACGACCTCGGAAAGAGCCTCCATCGGCACCATGCGGTAGATAAAACGCCTTTCGTCCTCTGTGCATTCGGAAAGCGGCCGGGGATATTCGACGACCTTTAAGCGCGATTTCGGAAAGCCCTCCGTTGTCGAGCCGATCGGCGACAGCGCGCCGCAAAGCTCCCTGTACATCAAATCGGTAAATCCGGCGTCACGGCGCAAGGCCATCATTTTCAGCGCGCCGGGGAACAGCTTCTTTAAAAGCGCTTTACCATCCAGATCGAGCGGCCACGCGCTCTTTACGCGCTTGCCCTCGTTATCGATAAGGTCCACCTTACACTGACCGATACCCGGAACAATTACCGTCGGGCAATAACCGCATTGACAGCTCATAAAATATTCTCCATTTTATTAGTGTAATATCTTAGCAATTATATCATAATACTCCGCTGTTTACAAGGCGTTTTTTATAAAACCCGCGCAAATTTTCTTTTTGTCATAACACCCAAATATCCGTATACATTTTTGTTCACAGATACAAAACTTTTGCTTGAAATATGGCAAACGGTCATGTATAATATATTTTAGAGAAAATAGGACTGTTGAGGTGCGCCTTTGTTTGACAGAGAAAACGAACTGCTGATTTTCGGCAAGGGCTTTAATTTCTCCGAGGACGGCCCCGGCAATCGGCTCGTATACCATCTTAAAGGCTGCAATCTGCGCTGTCCGTGGTGTTCCAATCCCGACGGCCTCTCTGCGGACAGCGGGGAAACGGGCACGCCTCTTTGCGCTCTGCTGGAGGAAATTCTTTCCTGTAAATCAATGTTTTTTGACGGCGGCGGCGTCACCCTTACCGGCGGCGAGGTCCTGTGCCAGCCGCGCGCAACGGCTAAGCTTCTTTTAATGCTCCGTGAAAACAATATACATACCGTCATCGAGACAAACGCCTCTCTACCGTCTTTCAAAACGCTTTTACCGCTTGTCGGTATGGTCATCGCCGACTTTAAGCATCCCGACAAAAAAACAC
>CAYYFY010000069.1:0-8308 GCA_964471035.1 uncultured Eubacteriales bacterium | reverse complement strand
GCCTCATGTGTTTGCTTCGGGTGAATTTTTTGGTGAGCTAGATGCCAGCTCATTACCCGAGCGGCACGTCGAGCATTCCCTTGCCGCCGCGGTCGGCGCCCGTCAGTATCTCCTGATAGCGCGCTTCTGTCAGAGGGATAATCTCAGCCATTTTCGTGCGCTCATACTTGACGAGACGGAATATCGGCACGGTCTGCGGCGCGGTATTCCACCCACGGTTCAGAGTGGCGTGGTCGGTAATCGCTAAAATGTCGTAACCGAGCCCGTAGCAGGTCTCGACGACCTCGGCGGGCTGAATATCGCCGTCGCTCGCCAGCGTGTGGCAGTGGAGCTGGGTTTTATAGGCATTCCATGTATCCCAGTTCACTTTTTCATAGGGACTACTGATGTCGTAGGACTTCGTCCCCGCCGCGGCGGCGGACAACGAAAGAGGAGCCAAAAGAACGGCTATAAGCAGGAAAAACGAAATAAGCTTCATGGTTCTGCGTTTCATAACACTCGATCCCTTCACATTAAAATTTTAGAAAATTACAGTCTGACATGAGTTTATCATATCATACATAATTTTCCGTGTCAATCAGAACGTTTTATACAAATAGAATAAATTTAAAAAGCCTTGACAAACATCAAGACTCTCTATATAATGAAAAGGATTACATAGATAATTAAATAATAATTACCCTATTTTATAATATAATTCTAGCACATTTTGCGTCGCTTGTCAATACATTTTTTGAAAAAATAAATAAATATTTGGGGGAATCGTTTTGAGCTTTGAAATGACGTTGCTCGGTAATCAAGCCCTGCTCGAAAAAGCGCAAATCAAAAGTCTTCTGGAATGTAACACCATTTCAGAGGCGTACGGACTTGCCTTAAACGAACAGGAGGCTGAAGAGGTTGCCGCCGCGCGTGAGCTTGCTCTTAAAACCACCGGCAGGTTCGAGTTCGGCGGCGCGGTTTTACAGAAGCTCATCGCCGCCTTTTGTTCGTCCTCGTACGTGGACACGAAAACTTATGCCCAAACGCTCTCTGACCTTGTGGAAGTGTTCTATACATACAAGAACGAATTCTTAGACCTGATGAACGACGATGAACTCATAGCGCTCATGGCGGGGGCGTTCGAAAAATATGCGGGAGGCTCCGTCGAAAAACTGGCGGGCGATCTGCTTTACGACATGGCAAAAAACGTTCGCGCGGGATACGACCCCTTTTATGAGGAGCCGGTCGCACTCGACGAGGACGAGCGGTACGAACAGGAAAAAAGGAGGGAACGCAATGTCTGACGCCTTAGAAAAGCGATCCGTTATTAAACGGAATACTCTCGATGAAAAGCATTATGTCGAATCGCTGATAAACGCCGGACTTCTCGAGGGGCTTCTGACCGAACAGGACGCCGAAAATGTCTATATAGACTGTCTGGTTCTGCTGGGCAAACGCGCCTCAAAATACACGGATAAAAAAAGCAGCTCCGTGACAGAAGAGATCGCCGAAAAGCTGTTAAAGGGCGCTTTGTATCTGATGGGCCTACAGCTTAAAAACTGCGGTACGCCCGACGACGCGCTGTGTGTTCTGAAAACCGGCGGGCATGAGACGCTCCTCGAAGGCGGACTTGACCGTATCCGCATCCGGCTGCAAAGCTTAAGGGGCGCCTGTAAGCAGCTGTACGCCGTGATGCCGGACATACCCTGCGCGGTTTTTAACGACACGCTGAAGGACGGGCTGAAAGCATTCTTCGTGCATTACAACCCCGATTATTTCGCGGACGATCCCGTCATCACCGGTGACTATCCCACCTGCCAAAGCCTTGACCGCTTCACCGGCTTTGAATTCATCGAGCGGTATATCACTTTCAATTATTACGAATGCTGTTTTCTTTCCCGTTTTGACAGCGGTACGGTCAACGCTCTGCTCGCCTATTGCGAACCGGACTACGCAGAGCTGCTTGACAATCTTTTCGAGCCGGTATTCTGCGCGGCTGTCGCCTGCGTGCTCGCCGGAAGCGATCCTTTTAACCTTTGTCTCTCTGAAGAGGGACTTGGGAAAATCGTCCTGCTGACCGAAACAAAAACGGAAGATGAGCTGTATCGGGCGCTTTACGCCGCCGCTCTCGACTTGCTCGGCGTACTGAATATCACAAACGACAATATGCAAATCTATATTTTAGAGTGCCTGCCCGCGGTTAAAAGGCGTATCCTGCGCGCGGTAAAGTACGATGGCGGCGCGTATATCGCGCTGTTGTCGCCGGACATAAAACAGCCCGCTTCGGTAAGCTTTGATTACGGCGTACGGACGAACAACAAATGGTACCGCCGCATCCTCGCCGAGCTGCAGGATGTAAAAAGCGCCGAAGAAAAAGCCGCCGTCATCAAAAAGCAAGTACGCTCCCTCGCGGATTTCGAGGACATTCTCATCGACGGTGATTTTTCAGACGGTGATTTTCCCGCGTTGTTCGGGATTTTGGAAATTCCGGAATTGTCCGCATTGCTCGTACATCATCCGGCGGATAATGAATTTGAGGATGACATAAGCGAAGCCGAAAACCGGCTCCGCCTATGTCTGAATAAGTATATATCCTCTTTACCCGCCGACATAAAAGCGCTTATCGCCGACGGGGCAGAATCAATGCGTTAAAACGCGCAGTCCGCGTATATCGGATAGTGGTCGGACACCATTTTTCCGTCGATGCCATCGGTCAGGACGCGGTAAACCATAGGTTTTACCAAAGAATTGACCAGCACATAGTCGATAATTATCTTAACGCGCGGACGCTTCCGACCGGCGTGGAACGTGAGTCTGTTCATGGTGTCGGGAGCTAAGAATTTCGCGTCCTTTAGCTGTGAGGACACCATTTCCTGATAAATTTCCCCGCCCTCATAGATATTGAGGTCGGCGGTGAACACGACCGGAAGGTCTGAAAACTCAGCCGCTTTCTCGTGAATCATGGCAACGCTGTTCTGCTGCGCTTTATTCCCTCTGTGGTCAAAGTGGGTGTTGATGTGGACGTACTCGCCGCCGTCCTCCTTATTTTTCAGGCGCGCCCAGGTACACACGCGCAAACAGGCGGCGTCCCAGCCCATCGAGGGCTTTTCCGGCGTTTCAGACAGCCAGAAATCCCCGTGCGCTATAAGGTCATATTTGTTTTTCAGATAAAATATCGCGCAGTGCTCGCCCTCGCCTTTTCCGTCCTCGCGGCCGACGCCGACACAGGCGTATTCCTCTTTGAGCGCCTCTTTCAGATAGTCCATCCATTCCTCATGCGCTTCCTGCAGGCCGACGCTGTCGGGATGTAGCTGCCGTATCTGCTCCGATACGAGCGGACGGCGCTCCTCCCACGTCACGCCTCTGACGTCGGAACAACGGATATTAAAGGACATAATACGAATCATATTTCCTCCTTAATACTTGATTTCTCCTCTAAACACACGCACCGCGTTGCCGGTCAGCGTGACGCGCTCATCGGTGTAGTTGACAATCAGATCGCCGCCGCGCAGCTTGACGGTGATGTCGGTGCCCTTCTTGCAGAAGCCGTTCTCGACCGCCGCCACGACCGCCGCGCACGCGCCGGTGCCGCAGGCGAGCGTTTCACCGTTGCCGCGCTCCCAGACGCGCATTTTGATGGTGGTCTCGTTGACGACGCGGATGAATTCGGTGTTGATGCGTTCGGGGAAGATGTCGGCGCGCTCGAACTGCGGACCTACCCTCTTGATATCGACGTCGTCGACGCGCGGACAGAACACGACGCAGTGGGGATTGCCTATCGATACGCAGGTGATGTTGTAATCCTGACTGCCGATTTGAACCGGATGGTCTATGACCTTGTCCTTTGCAATGGTCGTCGGAAGGTCGGCTGCCCTTAGAGACGCCTTGCCCATGTCGACGCATACCGACGACACGCGCCCGTTGCGCGTATAGAGCTTCAGGCGCTTGACGCCGCTGGCGGTTTCGATGTCGAGCTCGTCCTTGCGGACGATGCCGTCGTCGTAGAGGTATTTGCCCACGCAGCGGATGCTGTTGCCGGCCATCTGCCCTTCGCTGCCGTCGCTGTTGAAGATGCGCATTTTCGCGTCGGCTATTTTCGAGTCCTCGATAAGAATGATGCCCGACGCGCCGATGCCGTAGTTGCGGCTGCAAAGACTGATGCACAGTGCCTGCGGAAAGACGATGCTGCCGTCATAGTTCTCGATGAAAATATAGTCGTTGCCCGTCCCCTGCATTTTGGAAAAGCGGATAATCATGCGCTCGGCGCGCATATGGTTGATGTCCACAAGCTCCGTATTGCTCTCGTTGTAGCGCGCGGCGACGATGTCAGCCAGGGCGTTTGCCGTGTCGAGCGAGGAGAGGCACGGAATGGAGAGCTGAACGGCGCGCCGGTGCAGCGCGATATACTCCTCAACGGTGGCGTCCTCAAGAGCCCCCGTATAGACGATACAGCCGATGTTGCTCGTTTCGAGATACGACAGGATACCGTCCTCGTCCCTGATTCCGCCGACCACCGTGACGTCGGCGCCGAGCTGGTCAATGATCCGTTGCCCCGTCTCCGGCGTGGCATAGAGCTTAAAGCCGAGGTCGTCGAGCTTCTTCGCCAAAGCGACGACCTCAAACAGGTCGTGACCGTCGACGCTTAAAAAGACGCCGACCGGATGTCCCGGCGCGGGAGCCTGTATCTTAATGCGCGCGGAGGTCAGCCCCTTGAAGAGCGCCTCGCCCATGGTCTTGCCGATGCCGAGCACCTCGCCGGTCGATTTCATCTCCGGTCCTAAGTAGGCGTTTACGTCGCTCAGCTTCTCAAAGGAGAATACGGGCACCTTGACCGCGTAGTACGGCGGCGTCTTATACAGTCCCGTGCCGTAGCCGAGGTCGGCGAGCTTCTGCCCGACCATGACCTTTGACGCCAGCTCCACCATCGGCACGCCCGACACCTTGCTGATGTAGGGAATCGTGCGCGACGCCCTGGGGTTTACTTCGATGACATACAGCTCATTGTGATAGATCAGATACTGAATATTGACGAGCCCCTTAGTCCCCAAGGCGAGCGCCAGACGCTCGGAGGAGGCTATAAGCGTCTCGAGCATCCTGTCGTTGAGATTAAAAGGCGGATAGACCGCTATTGAGTCGCCGCTGTGGACGCCCGCGCGCTCGATATGCTGCATGATGCCGGGGATCAGCACATCCTTGCCGTCGGAAATGACGTCTACCTCCAGCTCCGGACCTCTCATATATTTATCGACGAGCACGGGGTTCTCGATGCCGCCGGTCAGGATGATGTCCATATACTTTGAAACGTCCTCGGGCGTGTGCGCGATAATCATATTCTGCCCGCCGATGACGTAAGACGGGCGCACGAGTACGGGGTAACCGAGCTTGTCCGCTGCTTTCAGCGCCTCAGCTTTGGTCATGACGCCCTCGCCCTGCGGACGGCGAATCCCGAGCGTCCCGAGCAGCCTGTCAAAACGCTCCCTGTCCTCGGCGGTGTCGATGCCTTCCGCTGAAGTGCCTAAAATCGGAATGCCGCTCTCGTCTAAAAATTTTGTCAGCTTGATAGCCGTCTGCCCGCCGAACGCCACGACGACCCCGACCGGCTCTTCAGTCTTGATGATATTCATGACGTCCTCGGGAGTCAGCGGTTCGAAATAGAGCCTGTCGGCGGTATCGTAATCGGTGGAGACCGTTTCGGGATTGTTGTTGACGATGACGACCTCATAACCGAGCTCCTTGAGCGTCCAGACGCAGTGCACCGAGGAATAGTCAAACTCGATACCCTGCCCGATACGGATGGGACCCGAGCCGAGCACCATGATGACCGATTTGCCGCTGCGCTTGAATGCGGTTGATTCGCACTCGTCGTCGTAGGTCGAGTAGAAGTACGGGGTGACAGCGTCAAACTCGCCCGCGCAGGTGTCGACCATCTTATAGACCGCGCGGCGGTGAAGGGGCAAGGGATTACCGGAAATCCTCAGCAGCGACTTGTCGGTAAACCCCAGCTTTTTGGCTCTGTCATACGTTTCGGCGTCCATCGCCTTGCCGGCAATCAGCGCCTCGAAATCGACGAGCTTTTTGAGCTTGCCTACAAACCAGCGATCAATTTTTGTAATATCAAAAATCTCGTCGGCGGTCACACCCTCCTTGAGCGCCTCAAAGATGGTGAACAGGCGCTTGTCGTCCATGTTCTTCAAGCGCTCGCGCACGGGGATGTCCGATTTCTCGTTGGCATTCAGCGTGTCCATCGAGATTTCCGCGCCGCGCACGGCCTTCATCAGCGCCATTTCAAACGACGGCGCGATCGACATGACCTCTCCGGTCGCTTTCATCTGGGTGCCGAGTTTACGGCTTGCCCCCAAAAATTTGTCAAACGGCCATTTGGGGAATTTGAGCACAACATAGTCTATAACCGGCTCAAAGCAGGCGCAGGTCTTACCGGTGATGTCGTTCTGAATCTCGTCGAGCGTGTAGCCGAGCGCCAGACGGGTCGTGACCTTGGCTATCGGATAGCCCGTCGCCTTGCTCGCCAGAGCCGACGAGCGCGATACGCGCGGATTGACCTCGATAACCGCGTATTCAAAGCTGTTCGGGTCTAAAGCGTACTGGCAGTTGCAGCCGCCGACGATGCCCAAGGCCGACACGATGTTGAGCGACGCCGTGCGCAGCATCTGGAACTCTTTATCAGCCAGCGTCAGCGCCGGAGCGACGACGATGCTGTCGCCCGTGTGGACGCCGACAGGGTCGATATTCTCCATCGAGCAGATGGCGATGGCGTTGCCCGCGCAGTCGCGCATGACCTCGAACTCGATTTCCTTCCAGCCGTAGATATACTTTTCCACGAGGATCTGCGTGATCGGCGAGGCGTCAAGCCCGATGCGCGCGGCCTGTTTCATCTCAGTCTCGTTATAGGCGACGCCGCCGCCCGAGCCGCCCAAAGTGAACGCCGGACGGATGATGATCGGATACCCGATACGCGCGGCGACGGCAAGCGCCGTATCGACGTCCTCGGCAATATCCGACGGGATGAGCGGTTCGCCGATGCTGTTCATCGTATCCTTAAAGAGCTGCCTGTCCTCGGCCTTGTCTATAGCGTCGGCGTTGGTGCCGAGCAGCCTGACGCCCTGTTTTTCAAGAAAGCCCTCCTTGCTGAGCTGCATGGCGAGCGTTAAACCTGTCTGCCCGCCGAGACCCGCCAGCAGACTGTCGGGCTTTTCCTTTTCTATAATACGTTTGATCGTCTCGAGCGTCAGCGGCTCAAGATATATCTCGTCAGCCAGCGCCTTATCGGTCATGATGGTCGCGGGGTTGGAGTTGACAAGAACGACGTTCTTGCCCTCGTTCTTGAGTACCCGACACGCCTGCGCGCCCGCGTAGTCAAACTCCGCCGCCTGACCGATGACTATAGGCCCCGACCCTATTACCATAACCTTTTTGATGTCCTCGCGGCGCGCGGTGCGCGCTTTGGCGCTTTCGGCATCGTAATGCATCAGACTCCCCACGCTGGCGCCGGGCTGCGCCATCTTCGGGTCCATGCGTTTCGCGTAATCCATGTCCATACTTTTACACCTCAACATTATAAATGACGGGTCGGCTCTGCCGACCCGAAAAGACTAACCCATTAAAGTGACTAAAACGGCTTTTTGGGCGTGAAGCCTGTTTTCCGCCTGATCGAAAATAGCATCCGCCTGCGCCTCGAAAACCTTGGCGGTGATTTCCTCGCCGCGGTGAGCCGGCAGACAGTGCAGCACTATAGCGTCGCTTTTCGCGGCGGCCATCACGCCGTCGTTGATCTGATAATTCTGAAATTCCTGTTTGCGCTTTTCGGCTTCCTCCTCCTGACCCATCGACGCCCAGACGTCCGTATACAGGACATCCGCGTCTTTTACGGCGGCGACAATATTGTCTGTACACAAAAATTCGCCGTTTTCCTTCGCCCACTGCATCGTTGCCACGTCGGGCTGATGGTTTTCAGGACAGGCGATACTGACCGCCATACCTGCCTTGATGCCGCCGACAATCAGAGAGTTTGCCATATTGTTGCCGTCGCCGATATAGCAGAGCTTTTTGCCCTTGGTAGTCCCCTTGTACTCGCGGACGGTCATCAGGTCCGCGAGCACCTGACAGGGATGACAGTAATCTGTCAAGCCGTTGATGACCGGAATCGTGCCGAAGCGCGCGAGCGCCTCGACCTCCTCCTGATCGAAGGTACGGATCATGATGCCGTCAAGATAGCGCGACAGAACGCGCGCGGTATCCTGTATAGGCTCGCCGCGCCCCATCTGCGTATTGACCGACGACAGAAACAGCGCCGAACCGCCCAGCTCGTACA
>CAYYFY010000068.1:0-8383 GCA_964471035.1 uncultured Eubacteriales bacterium | reverse complement strand
CTTGTATGGCAAGTCGGGAGACGACTTGCCATACAAGTGCAAGGTTTTTAAGGATAACCCCTTAAAAACCTTGCGTCTGAACATTTCAAAAAGACGCCTTTGTTTCTTTAATATGCACTTGTTTTCGCGCCTTTTTGAAATGTTCAGCAGGCATTAAATAAAAAGTATTCTAATAGAATTAAAGGATGGTGGATTGCGTGAACAGTATCCATGGCGACCGCGCGGATTTTCTGTTTGAATGTGTTTTACAGCTTAAGACTGTTGAGGAGTGCTACGATTTTTTTGAGGACCTGTGTACGATGGGGGAGCTCAAGGCGCTTTCACAGCGGATCGTCGTTGCGAAAATGCTGAGCGAAAACCGCATTTACTGTGATATTGTCAACGAGGTCGGCGCTTCTACGGCGACCATCAGCCGCGTCAACCGCTCCCTCCAGAAAGAGGGCGAGGGCTACCGCGTGGTGTTCGAGCGTCTGAAAGCCTTAGAGGAGAAATAAATATCTCATGAAGGCATACGGGGATTTCGCCTCTGTTTACGACAGGCTGACCTTAAACGTCGATTATGATGAAATAGCGGCGGCAATCGTCGGAATGCTGAAAGAACAGGGCGTCGACGCGGGGCTTGTGCTCGATTTAGCGTGCGGCACGGGATCGCTGATACGCAGGCTGACTCTGGCGGGCTATGAGCTCATCGGCGCGGACGGCTCCTCCGAAATGCTTGTCTGCGCGCGCAGGAAGCTGGAGGATGCCGGTCAAAAAGCGTTATTGCTCTGTCAGGAGATGACGGGGCTTGACCTGTACGGCACCGTAAAAGCGGCGGTCTGTACCTTAGACGGGCTCAACCACTTGCCCGATACCGACAGCCTGCGGCGCACATTGGAACGCCTGCGGCTCTTTATCGAGCCGGACGGCATTTTTATCTTCGATGTCAACACGCCGTATAAACACCGCGAGGTGCTGAAGGACAACACCTTCGTCTATGATCTGGACGATTTGTTCTGTGTCTGGCAGAACGCTACGGGCGATTCGCTCAAAACGCGGATGACGCTGGACGTTTTCGTAAAGGAGAAGGGCGGACGCTTTTTACGGTTTACCGAGGAGTTTTCCGAGCGCGCGTTTTCGGATGAGGAAATCGCCGCCGCGCTCGAGAGGAGCGGTTTTCAGATCCTTGGACTATTTGACGGCTATTCGGGCAGACCCCTCTGCGAAACCTCGCAGAGGGCGGTCTATCTGACAAAACGGATATAAACGGTTACCTGCTGTCAGGTGCAGAAGTTATAGCAATTGCGAAAGGACGATTTTTTTAATGAACAACATTTTAGACCTTAAGAGCGGCTCGGACATCCGCGGGGTGGCGTCGGGGAAAAACCCCTTTGATATTGAGCTTACCGACGGCATCGTCGCCTCGGCGACGGCGGCGTTTACCGAAATGATTGCCGGCGGCAAAAAGTCCGAGGGCTTAAAAATCGCGGTCGGCATGGACCCGCGCCTGAGCTCGGAACGTATCGCGGGCGACGTCATTATGACGCTGCTTTCGCTCGGGGTCAAGGTGTATGACTGCGAATTGGCCTCCACGCCGTCGATGTTCATGACCACGATAAACCTTGACTGCGACGCGGCGGTCATGGTGACGGCAAGCCATCTGCCTGCGAATATGAACGGATTGAAGTTTTTTACAAAAGACGGCGGCTTGTCCGGCGCGGATATTGAGCATATCCTTCTGCGCGCCGCGGAGCATCCGTTCACGCCCAAAAGTGTTCAGGCTAAGGCTGAAAAATCGGCGCATATGGACATCTACGCGAAGTCCCTTCGGGATATGATCATCAAGGGCGTCGGCGGTTCACAGCAGCCGCTTGAGGGGCTTAAGATCGCGGTTGACGCGGGCAACGGCGTAGGCGGCTTCTATGCCGAAAAGGTGCTTTCTCCCTTGGGCGCGGACTGCTCCGGCAGCCGGTATTTAGAGCCTGACGGGCATTTTGCCAACCACAATCCGAACCCCGAGGACAAGACGGCGATGGATTCCATCCGCGACGCCGTGCTCGAATCGCAATCCGACCTCGGCATCATCTTTGACACCGACGTCGACAGAGCTGCCTGCGTCGACGCCGACGGCAATGAAATCAACCGCAATCGCCTTGTCGCCTTAGCTTCGGCCATCGCGCTGAAAAGCGCGCCGGGCGGCACCATCGTCACCGACTCTGTAACCTCCGACGGTTTGGCGGAGTTCATCACTAAAAAATTAGGCGGTGTTCATCGGCGCTTCAAGAGAGGGTATAAAAACGTCATCGACGAAGCCAGACGCCTTCAGGACGACGGCGAGCAGGCGCCTTTGGCTATAGAAACCTCCGGTCACGCGGCATTCATTGAGAATTACTATCTCGACGACGGCGCGTACCTGATGACGAAAATCGTCATCGAAACGGCGCGCATGAAAAAGAAGGGCAAGGAGCTTAAGTCCCTGATAGCGGGACTGTCCGAGCCGCTTGAGGAAAAAGAAATACGCTATAAAATCCTGCGCGACGACTTCAAGTCCTACGGCAAATACGTCATCGCCAAATTCGAGGAGTACGCCGAGAAGAGCGAGGGCGTCAGCATCTGTCCCGAGAATTACGAGGGCGTGCGCGTGTCGTTTGACACAGAACGCGGCGACGGCTGGATGCTGCTGCGTATGAGCCTGCATGAGCCGCTGCTCGTCATGAACTGCGAAAGCGTCACAGAGGGCGGCGTCGATAAAATCCTGTTATGGTTCGAACCGTTCCTTGCGGGCTTCGGGAAAACTGTGAAAAATAATTAAGGCAATACCATTAAAGTCCCAGCGCGACGAATCGCGCGGAAAGAATAAAACTGACCCAATCGGCACATACTGCGCATGGCAGTGTGTGCCGCGTGTTTTTAACGCCGACCGCGCCGTAGTACACCGTAATCGCGTAAAACAAGGTTTCGGTCGAACCCATGAGAATCGACGAAACGCGCCCGATGACGCTGTCCGCGCCGTAATCTCTTAAAATACTCTCATACATCGTGACCGCACCGCTGCCCGAGACCGGCGACAGCAGCGTCAGCGGCAGCACCTCCTTGGGGATGCCCGTGAGATTGGCGACAGGGGAGAGTATGTCGCATAAAAAGACAAGCGCGCCCGATGCTTTGAGCATTTCGACGGCGGCTATCAGCGCGATGAGGGCGGGTAAAATGCTCACGGCGGTGCGCATACCCTTTTTTGCCCCCTCGATAAACACGTCAAATATTTTGACGCCTTTTACCGCTCCGGACACCGTGATGAGCAGCACGACGGCGGGCAGGATGTAATCCGTCAGCTTTGCCAAAGAGCCTTCCTCCTTTTTCAAAAACGAACGTCAGGGTGATGCCGAGCGTGATGGCGCACAGCGACGTCAGCAGCGCGGGTACTAAAACATCCATGGGCGACTTGCTCCCGTATGCGCCCCTGAGCATGGCGACGGTCGTCGGGAGCAGATGTACCGCGGCGGTGTTCATGACGATGAAACGCACCATTTCGTTTGACGCGGTGGAGTCGGTAACACCCGTCTCGGTTTTTAAGCGGCTCATCGCCTCAAGCCCGAACGGCGTCGCCGCGCTGCCCAGTCCCAAGAGATTGGCGGTGATGTTCATCGACATGGCCGACACGGCGGGGGAGTCCTTTTTGAGCTTCGGGAACAAGAAGCGCATGAGCGGGGAGATGGCGCGCGCGATGAGCTTTGTCAGCCCCGCCTGCTCGGCGATATTCATCATGCCGCTCCAGAAGCAGATGACCCCCATCAGCTTTAGGCACAGCGTGACGGCCGACGCGCCGCCGGAGACGATCACGTCCGACAGCGCGCTGATATTGCCCTTTGCCGCCGCGCAGAAGCACGAGAGCGCGATGAGCAGCAGCCAGATATAGTTCATCATAAAAGCGTCCCCTTTTTAAGCGCACGGTGTCCGATATACTGTAAAAAAACTTGACTTAAACGCAAGATATAGTGTATAATATTATGAATTTGAAAAATTTACCGGAGGCGCACATGGCAAAAAAACCGCAGTACGGAAACGACAGCATTTCACAGCTCAAAGGGGCGGACAGAGTCCGCAAGCGTCCGGCCGTCATCTTCGGGTCGGACGGACTCGAGGGCTGCGAACATTCCGTTTTCGAAATTATCTCCAATTCCATCGACGAGGCGCGCGAGGGCTTCGGCGATAAAATCGTCGTCACCAGATTCCTCGACCGTTTTGTCGAGGTGCAGGACTTCGGGCGGGGGCTGCCCGTCGATTACAACAACAAGGAGCAGCGCTACAACTGGGAGCTCGTTTTCTGCGAGCTGTACGCCGGCGGCAAGTACGATACCAACGACGGCGGCAGCTACGAGTTTTCGCTGGGATTAAACGGTTTGGGGCTTTGCGCGACGCAGTATTCCTCCGAGTATATGGAGGCTGAGATACACGGCGGGGGCTTTTGCTACCGTCTGCGTTTTAAAGAGGGCGAACCCGACGGCAAGATGGAAAAAGAGGAATACCTTAAAAAAGATACCGGCACCCGCATCAAGTGGCGTCCGGACCTTAAAGTGTTCACCGAAATCGCCATTCCGCCCGAATACTATACCGAAACGCTGAAACGGCAGTCGGTCGTCAATGCCGGCGTGCGTTTTATTTTCAGAAATCAGATTTCTGAAACGAAGTTTGAAACGACCGAGTTCTTATACGAAAACGGCATACAGGACTACGTCGCCGAATATACGGGGGACGATGCCTTCACGGGCATACAGTTCTGGCGCGCCGAGCGCAAGGGGCGCGACCGCGAGGACAAGCCCGAGTACAAGGTCGTCTTAAACGCCGCGCTCTGTTTTTCCAACAAAATACAGCTCAAGGAGTACTATCACAACTCCAGCTGGCTCGAATACGGCGGCGCGCCCGAAAAGGCGGTGCGCAGCGCTTTTGTGTCGCAGATCGACGCGCAGCTGCGCCAGAGCGGAAAATACTTAAAGAGCGACGGCAAGATAAGCTTTCAGGATATTGAGGACTGCCTTGTCCTCGTCGTCTCCTCGTTCTCGACCCAGACCTCCTACGAGAACCAGACCAAGAAAGCCATCAACAACAAGTTCATTCAGGAGGCCATGACCGACTTCTTCCGGCATCAGCTCGAAGTCTATTTCCTTGAAAACCGGCTCGAAGCCGACAGAATCTGCGAGCAGGTGCTCATCAATATGCGCAGCCGCCTTAAGGCGGAGAGCACGCGGCAGAACCTCAAAAAAGCGCTTGCCCTATCCAATGATATGTCCTCCCGCGTGGAAAAATTCGTCGATTGCCGCTCGAAGGATACTTCTGAGCGCGAGATATTTATCGTCGAGGGCGATTCGGCGCTGGGCGCGTGCAAGCAGGCGCGCGACTCGCAGTTTCAGGCGGTTATACCCGTACGCGGTAAAATACTTAACTGCTTGAAATCGGAGTACGATAAAATCTTCAAAAATGAGATCATTACAGACCTCATCAAGGTGCTTGGCTGCGGGGTCGAGGTGAATTCCAAACAAAACAAGGAGCTGTCGTCGTTTTCGCTCGACAATCTGCGCTGGAGCAAGGTCATCATCTGCACCGACGCCGACTTTGACGGCTTTCATATCCGCACGATGATTCTGACGCTTATTTACCGGCTGATGCCCACGCTTATAAACGCCGGCAAGGTCTATATCGCCGAGTCGCCGCTCTATGAGCTCAACACCAAGGACGGGACATGGTTCTGCTATAACGAAAAAGAGAAGGTCGATGCGCTCGCAGAGATCGGGAGCGCAAAATATACGATACAGCGTTCTAAAGGACTGGGCGAAAACGACGCCGACATGATGTGGCTGACGACGATGAACCCGAAGACGCGGCGGCTCATCAAGGTTGAACCCAACGACATCAAAGAGGAAATCGACGAGAAATTCGAGCTTCTGCTCGGCGACAATTTACAGGGGCGCAAGGAGCATATCGCGGAAAACGGGTATATGTACATTGAGCTGGCAGACTTATCATAATGCTGATTTTTTATATAATCAGCATAAGGAGAAATAACAGTGGCAAAGAAATCTAAAAATACATCCGAAAAACCGTCGGAACCGGAGATAAAAGCAAAAATTCCCGGTGCGGGCGAGGTGGTCAGCCAGCTGATCACCGACACGCTCGAAACCAATTTTATGCCCTACGCCATGAGCGTGATCATGTCGCGCGCGATTCCGGAAATCGACGGATTCAAGCCCTCGCACAGAAAGCTCCTGTATATGATGTACAAGATGGGGCTGCTGACGGGACCGCGCACCAAGTCCGCCAACATCGTCGGGCAGACCATGCGTCTGAATCCGCACGGCGACGCCGCTATCTATGAAACGATGGTGCGCCTTTCGCGCGGCAACGAGTCGCTTTTACACCCGTTTGTCGATAGCAAGGGCAATTTCGGCAAGGCGTATTCGAGCAATATGCAGTACGCCGCCGCCCGCTACACCGAAGCGAAGCTTGACGGTATCGCCGCCGAGCTTTTCGCCGAGATCGACAAGGACACCGTCGATTTTGCCGACAACTACGACAGCACCATGAAAGAACCGCAGCTTCTGCCCGTCACGTTCCCGACGATTCTCACAAACGATACCTCGGGTATCGCCGTGGGTATGGCAAGCTCCATCTGCTCGTTCAACCTGCGTGAGATATGCGCGGCGACGGTCGAGCTTATCAAAGACCCCGACTACGACGTCGCGCAGTCGATCAAGGCGCCCGATTTTGTCGGCGGCGGCAGTATCGTTTACGACCGCGGCGCGCTCGGCGAGATATTCCATACGGGGCGCGGCTCTGTAAAGGTGCGCGCGAAATACAATTACGACAAAGCGAACAACTGCATCGACGTCACCGAGCTGCCGCCGCGCGTAACGTGTGAGGCGGTCATCGACAAGATCGTCGAGCGTTCAAAGGCGGGCACGCTCAAAGAGGTCGCCGATGTGCGCGACGAGACCGACAAGACGGGCTTAAAAATCACGATAGACCTAAAAAGGGGCACAGACCCTGATAAACTGATGAAAAAGCTGTATCGGGCTACGCCGCTTGAAAGCGTGTTCTCTTGCAATTTTAACGTCCTTATCGCCGGAGCGCCGACGGTGCTCGGCGTCAAGGGGCTGCTCACCGAGTGGATCGCGTTTCGCACCGAGTGCGTGAACCGCCGCGTGTTTTTCGATTTGAACAAAGCCAAGGAGCGTTTGCATCTGCTGCTGGGTTTGCAAAAAATACTTTTAGACATCGACAAGGCAATCAAAATCGTCCGTCAGACCGAGGAAGAGGCCGAGGTCGTCCCGAACCTGATGATCGGTTTTGGCATCGATAAAATTCAGGCGGAGTACGTCGCGGAAATAAAACTGCGCCACTTAAACCGCGAATACATTTTAAAAAGACTCGACGACATCGATAAGCTTCAAAAAGACATCGCGGATATGGAGGAGATTTTAGCCTCGAAATCGCGCGTCAAAAAGATCATCATCGGCGATCTTTTAGCCGTATCCGAGAAATACGGACGGGACAGAAAAAGTGAAATCGTCTATCCCGCCGACGAGGACGAAGAGGAAAGCGAGGAGCCGGTATCCGATTATCCTGTGACGCTCTTCTTCACGCGCGGCGGCTATTTCAAGAAAATCACGCCGCTTTCACTGCGCATGGGCGGCGACCAAAAGCTCAAGGAGGGCGATGAGATAGTGCAGGCTGTCGAAGCCTCGAACGCCGTTGATCTGCTGTTCTTTACCGACAAGTGCCAGGTCTATAAAGCGCGCGCCAGAGATTTTGAGGATACAAAGGCAAGCGTTCTCGGCGACTACATCGGCGGCACGCTTGAGTTTGAGGACGACGAAAAGGCGGTCTATATGACCGTGACGTCCGATTATAAAGGCGCGATGCTGTTCTTCTTTGAAAACGGCAAAGCCGCCAAGGTCGATATGGGCGGCTATGAGACGAAAACCAACCGTAAAAAACTGATCAAAGCGTTTTCGGACAAATCGAAACTCGTCGCGGCAAAATATGTACACGAGGACTGCGAGTTTGTTTTAACCTCCTCTGCCGGACGCGTTCTGCTTGTAAACAGCGCCGCTGTTTCGCTCAAAACGACGAAGGACACCGCGGGTGTCGGAGCGATGACGCTCAAGAAGAATCAGCGGCTCGCGTCGGTACGCGAGTACAAAGAGGGCGAATTTTCTAAGCCCCACCGCTACCGCACAAAAACACTGCCCGCCGCAGGTGCCGGTTTAAGCGCTGAGGACGTTGGGGAGCAGTTGACGATGGAATGAAGAATGAATAATGAATGATGAAAAATGAATAATGTCGGGAGGGCTTCGCCCTCACCCATTATAATTGTTGCAAGAAGCTTTTTGCTATTATATATTCGGGG
>CAYYFY010000067.1:0-8385 GCA_964471035.1 uncultured Eubacteriales bacterium | reverse complement strand
AACTCGAACGCATGGTTGTGGTAGCCGAAATGAAACCCCGCGGCACGCAGCTTTTCGCTGATTTCGTTAGCCTGCTTGATAAAGTCGTCTACGCCCTCTTCGCTCTGGCGGTAGACAAAGGGCATACTGCCGATGCCGATATTCTCACAGCGCAGCATTTTATGCTCCCTTACGACCGTATCAAAATCCTCCAGCAGCTGGTCAAATGAAATATGCGTCACGCAGACGTCCATGCCGTACTTATCGACAAGCTCCGCCTTGATTTCAATGTCAAATTTACCTATTCCCGAAATCTGAATCACGCTGCATCCGATACTTTGCAGCATTTTCAGCGTTTCCTCGAACCCTTCGGGTGTTTTACATTGCTCGCGCAGCGTAAACAGTTGTACGCCGAGTTTGATGTCTTCCATAACAAGCCTCCGGATTTATAGTTTTTTATTATTGTAACACAACTATAGATAAAATCAAAGCTTTCTTTAGAATCTTTTATGAACTTTTTATTGACAAACAGCAGGTTTTGTGCTACTATGCGGGCAACGCGATGACTAAGAATCAGTAAGACACCTGGTTTTTATACACAGAGAAGCGCGCCGCCGGCTGAAAGCGCGCCTATAAAAGGGTCAGTCCGAAATTCACTTACGAGCGGCCGCGCAGAAATTTTTTAGTAGGCGCGGACGGTTTATCCCCGTTAGCGGATTCGAGAGTGTTTGCTCGCGCAAAAATCAGGGTGGTACCGCGGAGATGTTTTCTTCGTCCCTTTTACTAGGGGCGAAGTATTTTTTTATAAAGGAAGGAAAGCTATGAAACTACAGCTCGAAACCATTAGGGATACCGCGAAACACGAGCTTGAGGCGGTGTTTTCACGTCAGGAGCTCGAAAACCTGCGAATACGCTTATTGGGCAAAAAGGGCGAACTGACCGCTATCCTCAAGCAGATGGGCGCGCTGCCGCCGGAGGAGCGCCCTGTCATGGGGCAGCTCGCCAACGAGGCGCGCGCGTTTATAGAAAATCTGATCGAAAATAAGGCGGACGCGCTGTCAAAAAATGAACGCGCCGAACGCCTTATAAACGAAACCATAGATGTCACCGTGCCCGGAACGCCCCGACCGGTCGGCCACCGGCACCCGCTGTCCATAGTCCTCGACGAGGTCAAGGACATCTTTTTAGGCATGGGCTTTCAGATTGCCACCGGCCCCGAGGCCGAGTGGGATTACTATAATTTCGAGGCGCTCAACATTCCTAAAGGTCATCCGGCGCGCGACACGCAGGATACTTTTTATATCACCGAATCCATGCTGCTGCGTACGCAGACCTCTTCCGTGCAGATACGCGTCATGGAGAACACCACTCCGCCCATACGCATTATCGCTCCCGGGCGCGTCTACCGCTCCGACGCCGTCGACGCCACGCACTCCCCCCTGTTCCACCAGATCGAGGGGCTTGTCGTCGACAAGGGCATCACCATGGGCGATCTGAAGGGTACCCTTATGCAACTCGCCAAACGCCTTTACGGTGAGGACACGAAAATCCGCCTGCGCCCGCACCACTTTCCGTTCACCGAGCCGTCATGCGAGATCGATGTATCGTGCTTCCGCTGCGGCGGCAAGGGCTGTCCGATGTGTAAAAACGAGGGCTGGATTGAGATTTTAGGCGCGGGCATGGTGCATCCGAGGGTGCTCAAAAACGGCGGTATTGATACCGATGTCTACAGCGGCTACGCCTTCGGCGTCGGTCTTGAGCGCCTGACGATGTTCAAATATTCCATTGACGATATGCGTCTGTTTTTTGAGAACGACCTGAGATTCCTAAGCCAGTTTTAAGGAGGAACTTATAATGCTTTTATCTGAAAAATGGCTTGCCGATTATGTAGAAACCGGCGTAGGCCAAAAAGAATTCGCCGATAAAATGACCCTTTCCGGCTCTAAAGTTGAAGGTTATGAAACGGAAGGCCATGAACTGAAAAATATTGTAGTCGGGAAAATACTCACCATTGAGCACCACCCCGACTCCGACCATCTGTGGGTCTGTACGGTTGACGCCGGCGCTGATTCGCCCGTTCAGATTGTCACCGGCGCGCAAAATCTCAAAGCAGGCGACGTCGTCCCGACCGCGCTTGACAACTCTGTCGTCCACGGCGGCAAAACGATTAAAAAGGGTAAGCTGCGTGGTATTTTGAGCGGCGGTATGCTCTGCTCGCTCTCCGAGCTGGGACTGACCGCACATGACTTCCCCTACGCCATAGAGGATGGTATCTTTGTCCTCGGCGACGACTGCGATCAGACCCTTGGCATGGATATTCGCGAGGCTATCGGCCTTAATGATACAGTCACCGAATTCGAGATGACCCCGAACCGGCCGGACTGCCTGGCCGTCGTCGGACTGGCGCGCGAGGCGGCAGCGACCTTCGGCGCGCCGATGAGGCTTCAAAAACCGGTTATCAAGAAAATGACCGGCTTTGTCAGCGACCTTCTCCGTGTTGCCATCGAGGCACCCGATAAGTGTTATCGTTACTGCGGCGCGGTCGTGCAAAACGTACGCGTCAAGCCCTCTCCGCGCTGGCTGCGCGAACGGTTGCGCGCCTCAGGCGTGCGTCCCATCAACAACATCGTTGACATCACAAACTTCGTCATGCTTGAGTTCGGTCAGCCGATGCACGCGTTCGATTGGCGCTATGTAAACGACGCTTCGATTATCGTCCGCAACGCTAAAGACGGCGAGACGATCACGACCTTAGACGGGACCGTACGCGCGCTCGACCCCGAGATGCTCGTCATTGCCGACGCCGAAAAACCGATCGCCGTAGCGGGCGTCATGGGCGGCGAACACAGCGGCATTATGGACGATACACAGACCATCGTTTTCGAATCGGCTTGTTTCAACGGCATCAGCGTCCGCGCTACCGCCAAAAAACTCGGTATGCGCACCGAATCTTCCTCTCGGTTCGAGAAGGAGCTTGACCGCTCCCTGTGTGACTTCGCTTTAATGCGCGCGCTCTCGCTGATTGAGGAGCTTGACGCCGGCGACGTCGTCGGCGGCATGATCGACTGCTATCCGTCAAAGGCGCAGACTGTCACAATTCCGTTCGATCCCGATTGGGTCAACGCTTTCATCGGCATCAGCGTCAGCGCCGAAGAACAAAAACAAATCCTCGAAACGCTCGAATTCAAAGTGGAAGACGGACAAATCCTTGTCCCCTCCTTCCGCGGCGACGTTCTGCATCAGGCCGATATTTCCGAGGAAATATCCCGCTTTTACGGCTTTGAAAATATCCCGGACCGCGTTCTTCGCGGCGTCGCCGACGGCCGTCTGACCGACCGACAAAGACAAGAAGCGAAAATCACGGCACTGATGTTAGGTTTCGGCGCTACGGAGATTCAGACCTATTCATTCATCAGCCCCAAGGCCTACGATAAAATCGCACTGCCCGAAAACAGCGCAAAGCGCCGCTGCGTCGTCATCTCTAACCCCTTAGGCGAGGATACCAGCGTCATGCGCACCACCGCCCTGCCCACGCTCATGGATGTGCTCGCCCGCAATTACAATAACCGCAACCCCGAAGCGTTCCTGTTTGAATTGGCAACGACGTATATCCCGAACGATGAAGATACGCTGCCCGACGAGCCGTTGTCGCTTGTCGCCGGTCTTTACGGAGATAAAACCGATTTTTACACCCTCAAGGGCGTTGCTGAAGAACTTTTTAACGCGCTTGGCATTACCGGCGTCTGCTTCACCGCTTTTTCGGACAATCCGTCCTATCATCCGGGGCGCGCCGCCGCGCTGACCGTTGGCGGCAAAACGCTCGGTATACTCGGAGAGCTTCATCCCGATGTTCTTGAAAATTATGGAATCGAAGTCAAATGCTGTGCTTTCGAGCTGTCCTTCGACATCCTGTTTGAAAACATCTCCGCCGCGCGCGCCTATAAGCCGCTGCCGAAATTTCCGGCGCTGACGCGCGACCTCGCCCTTGTCTGCGATAAAACGCTCGCCGCCGGTTCGCTCGCCGCAGTGATTGAAAAGGCTGTAGGCAAAATGCTGGAGAGCGTCAAGCTCTTTGATATTTATGAAGGCTCTCAGATACCGAAGGGCAAAAAAAGCCTTGCCTTCTCCTTGGTCATGCGTTCACCCGACAAGACCATGACCGACCAAGAAGCCGACGGCGCCGTCAAAAAAGCGCTCAAGGCTCTCTCCGATCTCGGCGCTCAGCTCCGATAAAAAGACAGAAAAAACAGATTCAGGGCGAGGATTCAACCCCGCCCTGAATGTTTTTAATTTTTATACTATAAGCGATATGCCGGTCATTTCGTCCGGTTGTTTTAGGCCCATCATCTGCAGCATTGTCGGCGCGAGATCACAGAGCCTTCCGCCGCTTTTTAGTTTACACGGATACCCGGCGATGACGACAGGCACGGGATTGGTCGTATGTGCCGTAAACGGCGATCCGTCAGGCTCGTACATCTTGTCGGCGTTGCCGTGGTCGGCGGTGATCAAGATGACGCCGTCCTGATTTCTGACCTCGTCAACGAGCTTTCCCACGCAGGCGTCAACCGCCTCGACCGCCTTTTTCGCCGCATCGAAAACGCCGGTATGTCCGACCATATCGCAGTTGGCAAAATTGATGACGACGACGTCGTATTTTTTGGCGCACAGCTCGGCGAGCAAGCGGTCGGTGACCTCAAAGGCGCTCATTTCGGGCTTCAAGTCATAGGTGGCGACGTTCGGGGAATCAATCAATATACGGTCTTCACCCAAATAAACCGTTTCGGTGCCGCCGTTTAAGAAAAATGTGACGTGCGCGTATTTTGTATATTCAGCGATACGCAGCTGCGTCATGCCGTGCTCGCTGACAATCTGACCGAAGGGCTTGTCGAGCGACTGCGGCAGATAGGCGACATGAACGTTTGGCATCGTCGCATCGTACTGCGTCATGCAGACATAATACAAATCAAGCATTTTTTCGCGCTCAAAGCCGTTGAACGCGGGATCGACAAACGCGCGCGTGATCTCTCTGGCACGGTCGGGACGGAAATTGAAAAAGATAAACGAATCGCCGTCCCTTAACGGCTCTGCGTCCTCTGAAAGCGCGGGTACGACAAACTCGTCGGTCACGCCGTTCTGATAGGATTCCCGGAGCTTCTCTACGCCGCAGGAAAACGTTTCCCCTTTAAGGGCGGTCACTGCGTCGTATACCTTCTGTACGCGGTCAAACTTTTTTTCACGGTCCATACCGTAATACCGTCCGGCAATCATGCCGATTTTACCGACGCCGATCTCGTCCGTTTCAGCATATAGCTCACTGACAAATTCCGCACCGGAGGTCGGCGGTACGTCGCGCCCATCCATCAGACAATGGACGAATACTTTGGTTAACCCCGCCTGTTTCGCGAGCGTCAGCAGCGCGTAGAGATGCGTGTTATGGCTATGCACGCCGCCGTCGGACAGCAGCCCCATCAGGTGCAGCGCCGAACCGTTCTTTTTACAGTTTTCGATAGCGCCGCGCAGAACCTTGTTCTCAAAGAACTCGCCGTCGCCGATCATTTTTGAGATGCGTGTCAGCTCCTGATAGACGACGCGCCCCGCGCCGATATTCGTATGACCTACCTCGCTGTTGCCCATCTGACCGTCGGGTAAGCCCACGTCAAACCCTGACGCGCCGATGAGCGTATGCGGACAGGAACTGAAAAGCCTGTCAAGGTTCGGCGTATCAGCAGCCGCGATGGCGTTGCCGTAGCCGTCCGGATTGTAGCCGAAGCCGTCCATGATGCAGAGGACATATGGTTTTTTCATAGTTATGACCATCCTTTCTAAGCGAGGCGGAAGTTTTGTCCGGTCGGCGAAGCCGATTCGCATCCTCATCTATGATACGAAAGGACAAAACTTCGGGGTTGAAAGATGAATCTTTCAACCTATGCCTTTCAGATAAATGGAAAATTAGGAATTAGGAATTAGGAATTAGAAATGAGGAATGTCGGGCGGGGCAAAAGCCCCGCACCCCAATATAATCGGGCGAGGGCAGCGCCCTCCCACAATTCCCAATTCCTCATTCCTCATTATTCATTGCTTACCTCGACGCCGCCTTGACAATGACCGCAAAGTCGTCCGCTTTGAGCGACGCGCCGCCGATGAGTCCGCCGTCAACATCGGGTTGATCCAGTAATTCCTCGGCGTTCTGCGCGTTCATCGAGCCGCCGTACTGGACGACAAAGCTGTCCGCCGCTGTTTGTGAATACAGCTCGGCAATCAAATCGCGGATGGCTTTATTGACCTCGTTGGCCTGTTCTGCGGTGGCGGTCCTGCCGGTTCCTATTGCCCATACGGGCTCATAGGCGATGATGACGTTTTGAAGCTCTGTTTCTGAAACGCCGCCGAGCGCGATTATCGTCTGCGCGCGCACGACCTCGAAGGTGACGCCCTGCTCACGCTGCTCAAGCGTTTCGCCGACACAGAGGATAACCTTCAGTCCCGCGTCGAGCGCGGCTCTCGTGCGGTCACGGACCGTAACGTCCGTATCGCCGAAGTATGTCCGGCGTTCGGAGTGACCGATGATAACATAGGGAACGCCCATAGCGCCGAGCATATCGGCGGATACCTCGCCGGTGAATGCGCCGCTCTTTGCCCAGTGGCAGTTTTCGGCTCCGACTTTGATATTCGAGCCTTCGGTCGCTCTGAGCGCTGTCTCTAAATCGATAAACGGAACGCATACGATTACCTCGCAGTCCGCGTTCGCTGCAAGGGGCTTTATCTCTTCAATCAGAACCGCCGTCTCGGCGGGGGTTTTGTTCATTTTCCAGTTGCCGGCGATGACGGCTTGGCGCTTTGATTTATCCATTGATAAGCTTATCCCCTCTTATTTATCGTTGATGGCCGCGATACCCGGAAGCTCTTTGCCCTCGAGGAACTCGAGAGACGCGCCGCCGCCTGTGGAAATATGCGACATTTTCTTATCGAAGCCGAGCTTTTTGACCGCCGCGGCGCTGTCGCCGCCGCCGACTATTGAAATCGCGCCGGAGTCGGCGATTGCCGTGGCAACCGCGATGGTACCGGAAGCGAAATTCTCCCATTCGGAAACGCCCATCGGACCGTTCCAGATGACCGTGCCCGCGCCCTTGATGGCGTCTGCAAACAGCTTTTCGGTTTCGGGACCGATGTCAAGACCCATCCAGCCGTCGGGAATGGCATTGGCGGGAACGACTTTGAATTCGGTATTCCGGTCAAATTCCGTACCGACCTTATTGTCAGCCGGAATCAAAAATTTGATGCCCTTGTCCTTCGCTTTTTGCATCATAGCCCTGGCGTCGGCAATCTTATCGGTTTCGCAGAGCGAGGTGCCGTAACCCCAGCCCAGAGAGGCAAAAAAGGTGTACGCCATGCCGCCGCCGATGATCAGTGTATCAACCTTATCGATCAGATTATTAATGACTCCGATCTTATCGGAAACCTTCGCGCCGCCGAGAATGGCGACAAGCGGCCTTTTCGGGTCCTCAAGCGCGCCGCCCATGAACTCAATTTCCTTTTTGATCAGATAGCCGCAGGCCGAGGGCAAAAAGTCCGCCACACCCGCCGTGGAGCTGTGCGCCCTGTGGGCGGAGCCGAACGCGTCGTTGACGTAAAGCTCGGCAAGCGAGGCGAATTTTTTGCTGAGTTCGGGATCGTTTTTGGTTTCCCCCTTCTCAAAACGGACATTCTCAAGCAGCAGCACGTCGCCGTCTTTCAGGGAAGCGCAAAGCGCCTGAGCCGATTCGCCCACGACATCCTTTGCCATAAACACCTCTTTGCCAAGCAGCTCCGAAAGCCTCACGGCAACGGGAGCCAGAGAAAACTCCGCCTCAAACGCGCCGCCCGCCGGTCTGCCCAGGTGCGAGCAGAGGATGACTTTAGCGCCGTTATCGATCAAATATTTGATGGTCGGCAGGGACTCGACAATACGCTTGTCGCTGGTGATGACGCTGCCCTCCATTTTTACGTTGAAATCACAGCGCACGAGGACGCGTTTCCCCGCCACGGCAAGATCCTCTACAGATTTCTTGTTCAGAACGCTCATACTTTTACTCCTTTTATTTTCTGCTTCAATTTTTTCAATCACAAGATACGAGTCACAGACAAAGCCTGTGACCGCGTCTTGATTACTGTCATATTTTACAATATTGTTAAATATTATGCAAGGGGTATGCGAAATTTTTTATCAGTCGCGGCGCAGCGCCTCAATAGGCGGCATCTGCGCGGCACGCTTGGCGGGATAAATGCCGAAGAATATGCCGATGGCGCTCGAAAACCCGACGGCGAGCAAAATCGTTGAAATTTTAACCGTAATGGGGATACCGACGATAGCCGCCGCGCCCAGAGCGCCGGATACGCCAATAATCAACCCGATGATGCCGCCGATGATAC
>CAYYFY010000066.1:0-8409 GCA_964471035.1 uncultured Eubacteriales bacterium | reverse complement strand
CATTATTCACTATTCATTATTCATTTAAATACCCTCTCCGGAAAAATACGGATAAAATTTCGCGTCCTCCGTCATCTAAAACTTCCGCCTCGCAGAAAAAGGATGGTCATAAGAATGAACTTTGATTCCGTTGTCGCACTAATCAACGATACGCTTTTCGACGAAAAGACGCTGCCGAACCGGCAAGCCGATGTCGTCCGTCAGGCGATGGCTTACAGTCTTTCCTGCGGCGGCAAGCGGATCCGTCCGCTTTTAACACTGCTGTTCTGCGAGGCATGCGGCGGCAACACCAAGGACGCGCTTCCCTTTGCCCGCGCGGTTGAGTATGTCCACACCTATTCGCTGATCCACGACGATCTTCCCTCGATGGATAACGACGATTACCGGCGCGGCATGCTCTCCTGTCATAAGAAGTTCGGCGAGAATATCGCGCTTTTGGCGGGGGACGCCCTTTTAACGCTGGCGTTCGGCGTGTTAGCGGACGCCGCGCGCGACGGCGTCTGCACCGCGCATACATCCGTCTGGGCGACCGCGGAGCTCAGCGCCGCGGCGGGTTGCCGCGGAATGATCGCCGGTCAGGCTATAGACCTTGCCTCTGAGGGAAAGAAAGTAGGCGCCGACGCGCTGCGCGAGATGGATTTACTCAAAACCGGCGCGCTGATCAAAGCGGCGTGTCTGCTCGGCTGTATAGCCGCCGACGCCGACGACAGTCTGATGGTATCCGCGTCGCGCTATGCCGACAGCATCGGTCTGGCTTTTCAGATAACCGACGATATACTGGACGTCACCGGCAGCCTGATAACGATCGGAAAGCCCGTCGGGAGTGACGAGACAAACGAAAAATCGACATATGTCAGCCTTTTGGGGCTTGACCGCTGCCGCGCTCTCGTCGATGAGCTCACAGATACGGCGATTGCCGCCACAGGCGACTTTCCGAAGAAAAACGAAGAACTTAAAGCCTTAGCGCTTATGCTCGCGGAACGCGACAGATAAAGGAATCACGGTATGGGAAAGCTTCTTGACGGTATAGACAGCCCGAAAGACATAAAACAACTGAATAACGCGGAGCTTTGCGCTCTGGCAGAAGAGATACGCGCGGTGCTCGTCGATACAGTATCAAAGACCGGCGGTCACCTCGCCTCCAACCTCGGCGTCGTTGAACTGACGCTGGCGCTGCACAGGTCGTTCAATTCGCCGAGCGACAAGTTTGTCTGGGATGTCGGGCATCAGGTGTATGTCCATAAGCTTTTGACGGGACGGCGCGACCGTTTTTGCACGCTGCGCTGCGAAGGCGGGCTTTCGGGCTTTTCGCGCCCGAACGAGAGCGAGCACGACATCGTCTACAGCGGTCACAGCAGCACGTCCGTCTCCACGGCGATGGGAATAGCCGTCGCCAACAAGCTCAAGGGCAACAAGGATTACGCTGTAGCCGTTATAGGCGACGGGGCTTTGACGGGCGGACTCGTTTACGAGGCACTGAGCAATGCCGGCGCGCATGAGGACATCCGCCTGATCGTCGTGCTCAACGACAACGCCATGTCTATCTCACCGAATGTCGGCAAGCTTGCCGAGTATCTGGCAGTCATCCGTTCGAAGGAGGGGTATTTCCGTCTGAAAGCGGCGACTGAAAGGTTTCTCGACCACATTCCTTTGATCGGCAAACCAATCTCACGGTCGATTTTCCGTGTCAAGACCTCCCTAAAAAATATAATCTACAAGAGTAATTTTTTCGAGGATATGGGCTTTCGTTATATGGGACCTATTGACGGTCACGACTTGCACAAGCTCAGCGACGCCTTTGATGGCGCAAAGCTTATTAAAGGTCCCGTTCTGCTGCACGTCAACACCATAAAGGGCAAGGGCTATAACCCTGCGGAGGAGAGCCCGAGCGCCTATCACGGCGTCTCAAAGTTTGATCCCGACACCGGCGAGTTTTCCGCCCCGACACCGTCATATTCCGACCGGTTCGGCGAGTTTTTGTGCCTACAGGCGAAGAAGGATAAGCGCATCTGCGCCATCACGGCAGCCATGTCGCTCGGGACGGGGCTCCGCCTTTTTTCAGAAAAATATCCCGATCGCTTTTTCGACGTCGGTATCGCCGAGGAACACGCTGTTCCATATGCGCTCGGTCTTGCCGAAAGCGGGATGCTGCCCGTATTTGTCGTCTACTCGACATTTTTACAGCGATGCTTTGACCAGATTATCCACGACGGGGCGCTGCAGAACCGCAACATGATTCTTGCCATCGACCGTGCCGGACTCGTCGGCGACGACGGAGAAACGCATCAGGGTATTTACGACGTTTCGTTTCTGAACGGGATACCGAACATCACCGTCTATGCGCCGTCGTGCTTTACGCAGCTCAACCAGTTTCTCGTGCGCGCTCTCTATCACACCCCCGGCGTGACGGCGGTGCGTTATCCGCGCGGCGGCGAAAGCGAGCTTCCCGAGGACTATGTCCCGACCGCCGAAAATTTTGAAATGTATCTTACCGAAGACGCCGCGGTTTTACTCGTTACATACGGCCGCCTGTTTTCCGAAAGCTGCAAAGCCGCGCACACACTCAGGGAACAAGGGATAAAAGCAGGCGTTCTCAAACTTAACCGCATAAAACCGATCGACGAAAACGCGGTGCAGTTCAGCCGACGCTACGCGGATATTATCTTCTTTGAAGAGGGAGTCTTGAGCGGCGGCGCGGGGGAGAGCTTTGCGCGGATGCTTATAGAGGACGACTATTCAGGACATTTCGCGCTGAAAGCCTTTCCGGACTGCTTTATCGAGCAGGGGCGCGTCAGCTCTCTGCTGAAAAGCTACGGTCTTGACGCACAAGGTATGTGCCGCGCCTTTACGGAGGACCGCGTATGAGCGAAGGGGAGAGGCTGGATAACGCACTGTTTCTTAGCGGGCTCTGCGAGAGCCGCGAAAAGGCGAAAGCGCTGATTATGGCGGGGCAGGTCTTTGTCAACGGCAATAAGGAAATAAAACCCGGGACGCGTGTGAAACCAATGGATTCCTTTGAGGTGCGCGGCGCGCCTTTAGCCTTTGTAAGCCGCGGCGGACTCAAGCTCGAAAAGGCGCTGAAAGAATTTCCCGTCATACTCACCGATAAAATCTGTATGGATGTCGGAGCGTCGACGGGCGGCTTTACAGACTGTATGCTGCAAAACGGCGCGGCAAAGGTCTATGCTGTAGATGTCGGATACGGTCAGCTTGCCTGGAAGCTGCGCACCGATGAGCGGGTGGTCGTCTTAGAACGTACCAATTTCCGCTATATCTCATCCGAACAGGTTTCCGAGCCTATTGGTTTCGCGAGCGTTGACGTGTCATTTATCTCACTGAAACTTATTCTGCCTGTGCTTGCGCCTTTGCTTACAGAAAACGGGCAGGCGGTCGTGCTGATCAAACCGCAGTTTGAGGCGGGCAGGGAAAAGGTCGGCAAGAAGGGTGTTGTGCGCGATCCGGCGGTGCATGAAGAGGTCATCGCGAGCGTTTGTGCGGCAGCGCGCGACTGCGGTTTTTCCGTTTTAGGTCTGTCTTATTCGCCGATAAGAGGACCGCAGGGGAATATAGAGTATCTCCTGTATTTAATAAAGGGCGAACAGAACGCTTATGAACCCGATATAGCACGGCTCGTCGCCGATTCTCACCGCCAATGGGAGGAAACAACCGTATGAATGTCTTTATTCTGCCGAACATGACGCGTAAAAACACGCTGTCCGTGACGCAAAACGCGATTGCCGTGCTGAGGGAGCTTCATTGTGCGGTCACGCTCGATCCTGACTTAAAGGAATATTTTAAAGAAACTAAAGGGCTTACCTTTCTGCCCGCGGACGAGGCCGCCTCAAAAAGCGATGTCATCATTTCGGTAGGCGGCGACGGCTCGCTGATCTACGCGGCAAAATACGCCGCCAACCACAAAAAGCCCCTGCTCGGCATCAACGCGGGAAACCTCGCGTTCATGGCCGGACTTGAGGGGGACGAAACGGCTTTGTTGAGCCGTCTTATCAGCGGCGAATACACCGTGGATAAACGGATGCTTTTGCGTGCGTCGATCCTTGACGCAAAGCAAGAGGAGGTCTATTCCGCTTTTTGCATAAACGACGCGGTCATACTGCGCGGGAACAATATGCACCTTTTAAGGCTGTCGCTGTACAAGGACGGCGAAAAGCTCAACGACTACAATGCCGACGGGCTTATAGTCGCCACGCCGACCGGTTCGACTGCCTATTCGCTCTCCGCGGGCGGCCCGATCATCGAACCGGCCGTCGAAAGCATCGTCGTCACGCCCATCTGCAGCCATTCGCTGATGTCGCGTTCTGTCGTGCTGCGCGACGACGCAAAAGTCACCGTCACCGTTCCGTTTATGGGCGCGGGAGCGCTGCTCTCGTGCGACAGCGGCGAGGCGGTAAGCCTCCCTGAGGACGGCGCGGTACTCATCAAAAAAGCAGACATCACCTGCGATCTCATCCGTATAAAACAGAACTCGTTCATCGGCATACTCAAGGATAAATTCACGGACAGAACGTTGTAAAGAAGCGCGCAGAGAAAGGATGATCATAATCATGAAACGAAGCAGACAGAAGCTGATTGTGGAGCTTGTCGAATCCTATTACATCCGTACACAGGATGAATTGCTCGACATGCTCGGCGAGAGAGGGTACGAAGTCACGCAGGCGACCGTATCGCGGGACATCAAGGAGCTGCGGCTCATCAAATCGCCGGACGACAAGGGCGGCTACCGGTACATCATCGAGAAAAGCGGCGGCGACGAGGCGGTGTCGAAGTTCTACGCGATCTTTACCGAGTCGGTCATCAGCATCGATTACGCCGGCCATATGTGCGTGCTCAAATGCTTTCCGGGGCTCGCGCAGGCGGCTTGCGCCGCTATCGACTCTATGAACCTCAAGGAGGTTCTCGGGACTCTCGCCGGGGAGGACACGATTTTCGTGCTTTGCCGCGACGAGAAGGATGCCAATATCTTGACGGGTAACGTCAAGAAACTGTTGAGACCGTGATATGCTTTCATATATAAAAATTAACAATATCGCCATTATTGAAGAGGCGGAAATATGCTTCCCGACGGGTCTCTCCGTATTGAGCGGCGAGACGGGAGCCGGTAAGTCCATTGTTCTTGACGCCATCGGGGCAGTCTTAGGGTTTCGCACCTCGCGCGAGCTCATACGCACCGGCGAGGCTGAGGCGAGCGTCAGCGCGGTTTTCAGGAATCTGTCCGACGAAGTGTTCGCGGCGCTTTCCGAGCACGGTATCAATCGGGAGACAGACGGTACGCTGCTTATTTCGCGTTTGATCGGACAGGAAAAGAACATCTGCAAGCTCAACGGCACGCCGGTTACGGTTTCGGCGCTCAAAGAGCTCGGCGGCTTGCTTGTCCATATTCACGGCCAGCAGGACAACCGTGAGCTGCTCGACAGCGCCAAACATCTCGGCTATATTGACCGCGTCGCGGAAAACGATACGCTGCTTTCAGAAATGGAACAGCTGTTCACTAAGTATACCGAAACGCTGGGGGAAGTTGAAAAGCTTTCGGACGGCGACACAAAAAAGGCGCGTTTAACCGATATGCTCAATTTTGAGATCGACGAGCTGACGATGGCGAAAATCGAGCCGGGAGAGCGCGAGGCGCTCAAGAACCGGCGTACAGCTCTGCAGAACGCAGAAAAGCTGGGACTGCTTATTGCCGAGGCAAAGGAAGCGTTGTCGGGCAGCGAGGCGACAGGAGCGTTTGAACTGCTTGCGCTGGCTTCAAAGCGCCTCACAAAAGCCGCGTCGTTCGACGAGGGGCTGTCGCCGCTCTCAGAGACGCTGTCCGATCTTATGTACGCCGTGCAAAACGCCGCCGAGGAGCTGCGCGCCCTGCCCGATTTCGAACAGGAGGCCGGAGAGCTAGAAAACATCGAGGAACGTCTTGATCTGCTGTATAAGCTCGGCGTCAAATACGGCGAAACCGAGGAGGAGATGCTCTCTTATCTCGAAAGAGCGAAGGAAAAGCTGAGTACGCTCGTCTTTGCCGAGGAACGCATAAGCGCGTTGAACGCGCAGTGCGCCGCGCTCAAAAAACAGTGCAAGGAAAAGGCGGCGCAGCTCACCGCGTCGAGAAAAAAAGCGGCGCAAGGCCTTGTCAAAGCGGTCGCGGAGGAGCTCAGCTTTCTCGGTATGCCCTCGACCCGCTTTGAGACGCAATTCACAAAAAAGCCGGTGTCGGCTTTGGGTGCCGAGAGCGTTCAGTTTTTACTTTCCGCCAACGCCGGCGAGAGTTTAAAGCCTCTCACAAAAATCGCCTCGGGCGGCGAGCTGTCGCGTATCATGCTGGCGTTAAAAAACGTGATGTCGGGTATGGACAGTGTTGATACGCTGATATTTGACGAGATAGACGCGGGCGTCAGCGGCGGCGCGGCGCTCAAAGTAGGACAGAAGCTTAAAGAGGTGTCCAAAAACAGACAGGTCATCTGCGTCACGCATCTGTCGCAGATCGCCGCCTTTGCCAGCACGCACTTTCTGACGGAAAAACGGGAAGAGAACGGTAAGACATATACGAACGTCACGCCGCTGGGCACCGAGGGCAGAAAACGCGAGCTGGCGCGCATTATGGGCGGCGACGAAATCACACCCGCGCAGCTGTTAAACGCCGAAGAATTACTGGAATACGGGAGGAAACAGGTTGAAAGATAAATCTTTTAACCCGAAGTTTTGTCTTTCGTATCATAGGTGAAGATACGAATCGGCTTCGCCGACCGGATAAAACTTCCGCCTCGCAAAGAAAGGATAGTCATAAATATGAAACTGGGAGCCTGCACTTCCGCGAAGGATTTAGACTGCGTTCCGCTTATCAAAGAAGCCGGATTCGATTACTGTGAGATCGGCATCAACACCGTCAGCGATATGACCGACTGCGCGATTGACGCGTTTATCGGCACGCTGAGCGAAAACGGTCTGACCTGCGAAGCCGCCAACTGCTTTATCAAGGGCGGTATCAAGGTCGTCGGCGCGTCTGTCGATTACCCGGAAATTGGCGAATACCTTGACCTCGTTCTCGACAGGGCGCAAAGAATAGGCATCAAGTCCATGGTTTACGGCAGCGGCGGCTCGCGGACATGGGAGGACGGCTTTTCGCCTGAGAAGGCATATGAACAGGTCGTCATTTTCTTAAAGGAATACGCCGGACCGCGCTGCGCCGACAGAGGCATCGCCATCGCCATCGAGCCGTTGATTTTCAAAGCGTCGAAGATGATCCATTTCGTCGCCGAAGCCGTTAAGCTTGCCGGAGATGTCGCCTTGCCTAACGTCAAATCGCTTGCCGACGTCTATCATATGGTTCAGAACGGCGACGAAGTCGAGGACCTTCTCAAATATCCCGACGCCATTATCCACGCGCATATCTCAAATCCCTATAACCGCAAATATCCGTTTTCACAGGATGAATACGATTATAAACGTTTTCTCGACAACCTGAAAGCCATCGGCTGCCGCCGCTGCTCGATCGAGGCGGAAAAAGACGACTTTGAAACAGACCTGTTTAAAGCGGCGAAGCTGCTCCGGTCAATCCGTCCGTAAGAGATACCCATTGACGACCCATATCTTTTTAACGATAATCACAATAAAAACAGAGCGAGGTATTACCATGAGATTCCACAAAATCATCAGCCTTATGCTCTCTTGCGTATTCGTATTCGGCTTTATTGCGGTTCCCGTCAATGCAAAAGCGGAATACGGCGGAACAAATGAAACAAATCCTTTTTCATCCTATGACGAACAAAGAGAAGAAACACTGAAACAAGCGCGGCAAACCTATGACAGGAAGAGCGCAAAAGCTTTTTCGTTAAACCCGCCGCCGTCGCGTGAAAAGGACGACGGAATACGGTTTATCGTTAAATTTAAAAGCGGTATAAGCCTCGTCGAAATCGACGGGTTGCTGGATTCCTATACATTTGAGCTGATCAGCGACAGCGCGCGAAGGTTATTCACCGTTACGGCGGATTCGAAGGCGCAGTTGGAAGCGGCGTTTGCCGATAAATACGAATATATAGAAAAAGACGGAATATCTAAGCTGTATAAGACAGCCGACGATACCTATTTTTCGGAACAATGGGCGTTAACCGAAACAAAAATCCCTGAAGCGTGGAATACCACCACAGGCTCCGCGGAGGTTGTCGTCGCCGTTATTGATACGGGAATATGCCGGGAGCATGAGGATTTTGTTGATTTGGATATTCAAGACGGAATCGACTATTATTACGACAAAAACATTGTCGACGGAGACGTGGATGGTCACGGCACAATGACGACGGGGGTTATTGCCGCGGTCCCAAACAACGGCACAGGGATTGCCGGCGTTTGCTGGGATGTTACCATTATTCCGCTTCAGGTTTTTTCTCCTTATGAGGACGAGGG
>CAYYFY010000065.1:0-8450 GCA_964471035.1 uncultured Eubacteriales bacterium | reverse complement strand
CCACCAAACCCAGCCTAGCCCCGACCTAGCGCGAGACTAGGGGACGGTTCTATCGTCCTGTTATCGCAGAAGTTGACCGTCCGATCCAATATGTTGATGAGGCGCTTCATGTGGTATTGTTCTCAACGAAAGTTAATTCCGTGAATTATGTTCTCGATTTCTTGTCCGATCTAAGACGATAGAACCGTCCCCGTGAGCCCCCCGTGAGCCCCCCGTGAGCCCCTTTGAATCTCTATACTAATAAAAACAACACAATTGGTTATGAATTACAACATCTGTTTTGATTTGTGCAAAAAAGCAGGAGGCTTCTGCCTCCCGCTTTGATTTTTAATGCTTATTCCTGCGTGGTTTTTTCACTGTCGCGCTCGCGGATCTCGACGCGGCGCACCTTGCCGTTGAAGGTTTTGGGCAGCGCGTCTACAAATTCGATGATGCGCGGGTATTTATAGGGCGCGGTCGTGTTCTTGACGTAGGTCTGGATGTCCTTTGTCAGCTCGTCGGAAGGCGTATAGCCTTTATTTAAGACGATTGTCGCTTTGACGTTGAAGCCGCGGATCGGATCCGGTACGCCGGTGACGGCAGCCTCTAAAACCGCCGGATGCTCAAGGAGCACACTCTCGATCTCAAACGGGCCGATGCGGTAGCCGGAGGATTTGATGACATCGTCGTTTCTGCCGACATAACAGAAATAGCCGTGCTCGTTGGTATACGCCATATCGCCGGTGTGGTAGAACCCGTCGTGCCACGCCTTTTTTGTATCCTCCTCGCTCCAGTTGTAGCCGGTGAGTAAGCCGCGCGGGCGTTTTTCGACGCTCTCGGCGGCGATGCATATCTCGCCGACCGCGCCTTTGGGACTTAACTCGCCGTTCTCGTCGAGTATTTTTACGTCGTAGCCGGGCGTCGGCAGACCCATCGAGCCGGGGACGGGCTTCATCCACGGGTAGAGCGTCGAAACGCAGAGAACCGTTTCGGTCTGTCCAAAGCCCTCGTAAATTTCAAGACCCGTCGCTTCCTTCCAGCCGTTGAATATTTCGGGATTCAGGGCCTCTCCGGCGGTGCAGCACTGGACGAGCGACGACAGGTCGAAGCTTTTGACATCGTTCAGGAGCATAAAGCGGTACATCGTCGGCGGTACGCAGAAGGTCGTGACTTTATATTGCTCAAGCTTTTTTAAGATGTCAAGCCCGTCGAACTTATCGAAATCATAGATAAAGACGGCGCTCTCGCCAAACCACTGACCGTAAATCTTACCCCACAGCGCCTTGAGCCAGCCTGTATCGGAAACCGTGAAATGCAGACCGCCGTCGACGACATGGTGCCAGAACACGCCGGTCATGATATGACCGAGCGGATAGGTGAAATCGTGCGTGATGATCTTCGGATAGCCGGAGGTGCCCGAGGAAAACGCCATGAGCATGGTATCGGTCGCCATAATGGCGTTCTCGCCGGTCGGGCGCGCCCATTCGCCGCTCGCCGCCTCAAGACCGGCTTCAAAATCAATCCAGCCCTCGCCGGCATCCTTGTGTTTGGTGACAAATTTCTTCTGAATCGTTTCGTAGCCGTGCTGTCCCTCGTCAAAGTTCTCGGTGACGGCACCGTCGCCGGTCATGACGGCATAACGGATGCCGCCACTGTTGCAGCGGTATATGTAATCCTTGGCTTTGAGCATATCGGTCGCCTGTACGGTAACGCCGCCGATCTTGTGCAAGCCTAGTATACATATCCAGAACAGGTAGCTGCGCTTTAGAACAAGCAGCACCCTGTCGCCCTTTTTGACGCCCATGTCGGTGAAATAATTAGCCGCCTTATCCGACCAGAGCTTCAAGTCGCCGAAGGTAAAGCGCTTCTCCTCGCCCGTGTTCGACAGCCACAGAATCGCCAGCTTATCGGGCTTTTCTGTTCCCAGCACGTCGATGACGTCGTAGGCAAAATTAAAGTCCTCATTCCATGTCAGCTTATAGTTTTGGTACGCGTCCTCCAGTGAGGTAAATCTCTCTCTTGAACCGCCCGTATATTTTTCATATATCGGCATAATATCCCCCTCTATTTCATGACCACGGCGATAAATTCAACCGGTTCTGTTCCGATTACCTGCTCGGCGTGCGACACGCCGGAGTCAAAGTAGACGCTGTCTCCCTCGGACAGAACATAGGAAATATCGCCGATGTAAAACTTGAGCTGACCCTTTAGGATGTAGTTGAATTCCTGTCCCTCGTGTTCGTGCATGACGGGCGGTTTGTCCGTTGGCTCGACGGTGACAAGGAACGGCTCCCCTTTTTTCTTACGGAAGGTGTAGGCGAGGTGCATATAATCGTACTCGTCGTCCTTTTTCACGGCGTATCCCTTGCCCTTTTTGACGACCGTACAGGTCGAGAGCTTCGGCGATTCGCCGCTCATGATGTCGAGGACGTCGACAGAGAGTATCCCCGCGGCATTGTAGAGAAAGCTGAATGAGAAATCCGCGTCGCCGCGTTCATAAGAAAGGTATTCGGCGACGTCCATACATAGCTTTTGCGCCATTTCCTCCGCGGAAACGTCGCAGATTTCGCGCAGCGCCTGGAGGCGTTGACCGATCTCCTTTAGTTGTGAATTCATAATATTCCGTCCTCTCTTTATTGAAAATCATGACCGAGCGCGATGGCTTTGAGGTTTGAATCGAAAAGCGCCTGCTTTTTCGCGTCAACGATTTTTTCCATGGTTTTTTTCACGTTGTCATAAGGGGCAAGCCCTGTTTTTTGAATGAAGAAACCGATCATCACCATATTGGCAAGTCCCTGAAGACCGTTGTCCGAGGCAATCATACTCGCGGGGATATAGTCGGCGGTAACGTCGGTACGGCGCACCTTGCGCTCGATAAGCGCGCTGTCAACGATGATCCGCCCGCCCGTTTTCACCTTGTCCTCATACCTGTCCAGCGAGGGCAGGTTCATGGCAATCAGTATATCGGGGCTCACGATAATCGGAGAGCCTATTGGCGTGTCGCTCAAGATGACGCTGCAGCTTGCCGTGCCGCCGCGCATCTCGGGACCGTAGGAGGGAAGCCAGCTGACCTCCTTGCCGCGCAGCAGCGCGTCATAGGCAAGGTATTTCCCCGAGAACAGTATCCCCTGTCCGCCGAATCCGGCGATAAGTATTTCCACCGCCATATCAGTTGTCCCCCTTCGGCGCGTATTTATCCTTGTAGACGCCCAGCGGATAGTACGGCAGCATATTGTCCTTCAGCCAGTCGAGCGCCTTTATCGGCGAAAGTCCCCAGTTGGTCGGGCAGGTCGAAATAACCTCAATGAGCGTAAAGCCCTTGCCCTCTGTCTGATAGGTAAACGCTTTTTTGATCGCCTTTTTGGCGGCGTTGATGTGCTTGGGATTGTCGACGGTCACGCGCTCAAGATACGCCGCGCCGTCTACCGTTGACAGCATTTCGCAGACCCTGACCGGATAGCCGGCGGCGCTGACATCGCGCCCGTAGGGCGAGGTCTGGGTGATCTGTCCGGGCAGCGTTGTAGGCGCCATCTGACCGCCGGTCATACCGTAAATGGCGTTGTTGACGAAGATGATGGTGATATTCTCGCCTCTTGCCGCCGCGTGGACAGTCTCGGCGGTGCCGATGGCGGCAAGGTCACCGTCTCCCTGATAGGTAAACACCACGCTGTCCGGCGCGGCTCTTTTTATCCCTGTAGCCACTGCCGGCGCCCGACCGTGGGCAGACTGCACCATATCGCAGTTGAAATAATTGTAGGCGAGCACCGAACAGCCGACCGGCGCGATGCCGATGGTCTTGTCCGTCACCTGAAGCTCGTCGAGCACCTCGGCGACGAGCCTATGGATGATGCCGTGCGTACAGCCCGGGCAGTAGTGCATGACGGCGTCCGTCAGCGCTTTGGGCTTTTCAAATACAATCATTACAGCACCCCTCCCATCGCGTTGGCCTCATTAATTTTGTTCAGTACATTCTCCACCGTAACAATCATGCCGCCGACGCGGTTGCACAGCAGCACCGGCCTTTTACAGCGGATGGCAAGCTCGACATCCTCAAAAAGCTGTCCCATCGACAGCTCGACGCTGATAAACGCCTTAACCCTGTCCGCCGCGGCAAGCAATTCTTTCCTGGGGAACGGCCAGAGCGTGACCGGACGGATCATACCGACCTTTATGCCGTTTTTCCTCGCCTCATCGACGGCGTTCTTGGAAACGCGCGACGCCACGCCGAAGGCGACAATGCAAATCTCGGCGTCCTCCATGCGGTACGCTTCTGTTCTCTGTTCTTTGTTCTCGATTTCGGCGTATTTCTGATAGCGCTCAAAGTTTTTCTGCTCGAGTTCCTCGGGATTCAATAACAGCGAATTGACGATGTTCGGCTTACGCTGACCCTTGGTGCCAGTAACCGCCCACGGCTTATCGAAGGCGGTAACCTCGCCCATATCGAGGCTGACCGGCTCCATCATCTGCCCCATCGTGCCGTCGGAAAGGATCATCGCCGTCATGCGATATTTGTCCGCCAATTCGAAGCCCCTGAAGGTCAGAGAGACCATTTCCTGCACCGAGTCGGGCGCTAGGACGAGCATACGAAAATCGCCGTGTCCCGCGCCGCGCGTGGCGTGGGAATAGTCCGCCTGCGACGGCTGGATGCCGCCGAGTCCCGGACCGCCCCTCTGGACGTTGACAATGAGCGCGGGCAGATCGCACCCGGCAAGATACGACAGCCCCTCGCTTTTGAGCGCGATACCCGGGCTCGAGCTCGAGGTCATGGCGCGCTTACCCGCGGCGGCGGCGCCGATGACCATGTTGATGGCGGCAATCTCGCTCTCCGCCTGTAAAAAGACGCCGCCGATTTTCGGCATTCTCCGTGACATATACGCCGCGACCTCGGTCTGCGGGGTGATGGGGTAGCCGAAGTAGTGACGGCAGCCCGCCATAATGGCGGCTTCCGCCAGCGCCTCGTTCCCCTTCATAAGTACTTTTTCAGACATACCGTTATTTCCTTTCACTTCTCGACTGTAATCACGCAATCCGGACACATCGTCGCGCAAAACGCGCAGCCGATGCACAGCGCCTGATTTGTCACCTCTGCCGGATGATAGCCCTTTTGATTGAGCTTTTCGCCGCTTAAGACGACGATTTTCTTCGGACAGACGTTGACGCACAGCCCGCAGCCCTTGCACAGGTCGCTCTTAAAAGTCACTTTAGCCATAGTGTTCCTCCTGTTGTTTTTGCCAGCTCTGCCGGACATACAGCGTGAGCGGAAACAGGTTATCAATAGTCCCCTCAAGCTCTCCGGCCAATTCTTTTTTAACGGTTGTCATCTTAACGGGCAGTCCCGTCAAAGCGGAAACCTCAAGCGCGTACAGGCGCGAATCCAGCACATCCTGTGCGGTAGTTTCCTCGCCGAGGTTACTGTTGTTGACGATCGCCGTAAAGGGCAGCTTTCCGGCTGTTTCCACTTCCCTCAGAATACCGGCGGCGCTTTCGGCGTCACGCGTCAGCGGACGGTATTTGTTGATGACAAACAGCATTTCATAGTCGTTTTCCGCGAGAATCGCCTCGCTGTACCTGCCCAGCGCCAGCGCGCCGCGGTCGTCGCCGCCGACGTCGAGCACCGCCCGAAGCCTTTTATCGTCAAGCACCGCGTAAGCCTCACCCGGCAACGCGGGCATATCGACGTTGGTGTTGGCGTATACCGACGAAATCAGCCGGATACCGTACTGTTTGAGCGCACTCTCGCTGTCCTTGGTACGAAAATACGGGTTGACGGTGTCGAGGTCGGCAATGGCGATCTCTTTGTATTTCCGCCGCAGCATGAGCGCATAGTTGACGGCGATATTGGTCTTGCCACTGCCGTAATGACCAGCAAAGACCGTCACGCGTTTACAGTCCATCAGACCGATACTCTCCAACCGAATTTATCCTCCAGCTTTCCGAGCTGAATACCCGTTATAGTGTCGTACAGCTTCTGGCTGTACGCGCCGATGCCGCCGTCGCCGATGGTCATGACGTCGTTTCTGTAGCGCAGCTTCCCGACCGGAGAGATGACCGCCGCCGTACCGGTGCCGAAAACCTCCTCGAGCGTGCCGTTGCGCTGCGCGATGAGCAGCTCCTCGACCGACACCTTGCGTTCCTCGACGGTGACGCCCCAGTCACGAAGAACCGTGACGACCGAGTCGCGCGTGATGCCGGGCAAAATCGAGCCGTTGAGCATGGGGGTGATGACCTTGCCGTTGATTTTGAAAAAGATATTCATCGCGCCGACTTCCTCAACGTACTTGCGCTCGACGCCGTCGAGCCACAGCACCTGTGCGAAGCCCTCGTCGTGCGCTTTGACCTGGGCTATCAGGCTTGCCGCGTAGTTGCCGCCGGTCTTGGTATAACCCATACCGCCCTTGACGGCGCGGACATACTCATCCTCAATCCAGATGCCCACCGGCGCGAGGCCGCTCTCGTAATATGCGCCGCTCGGAGAAAGAATGATCATGAACAGATACGTTTTCGACGGCGCGACGCCTAAGAATTCATCGGTCGCGATGATGAACGGGCGGATATAGAGCGACGTGCCGGGCGCGGTCGGGATCCAGTCCTCGTCCATCTTGACGATTGCTTTTACCGCCTCGACGAAATACTCTTCGGGAAGCTCGGGGATAACGAGACGCTTGTTCGAGGCGTTGGTGCGCTTGGCGTTCATGTCGGGACGGAACAGATACGACGCCCCGTCGACGCCCTTGTACGCCTTTAAGCCCTCGAAAATCTCCTGCCCGTAATGGAATACCATACAGGCGGGCGAGACCTCAAGGTTGTGGAACGGCTCTATTCTAGGGTCGTGCCAGCCCACGCCTTCGGTATAATTCATGAGAAACATATGGTCCGTGAACTTTTTGCCGAAGCCGAGAGGCTCACCCTGAACCGGCTTAAGCTTCTGGGCCGTTGTTTTTTGAATGGTGATTTCCATAATGATTTCTCCTTTTACAAAATAAATAATCCCTCAAGGAATAAAACCTTGAGGGACGATAAACAAGTTTACCGCGGTACCACCCGCATTACCCCGAAAAGGGGTCGCTCACGGACTCTAAACAAAAAGTCCACCGCCATGATAACGGGGCGCTCCGGAACCGATTACTGACAACGTGTTCGCCGGTCCTGCTCGGGAGGGATGACGCATTTGTCCGCCAATGTACCGGCTTACAGCAGCCGCCGGCTCTCTAAAACACTGTTGAACGCGCTTCTCCGTCAACGCATTTGGTCGATAATTAAGGAAATATTACTCTTTACGAATGGATTTGTCAAGAGATTTTAAAGTATTTCCGCATATTGTTATAAATAATCGGCTTTTTCCTGTATTTTCAGCGTATCGCGCGCCGAGCGCAGCACCTGTGCGGTCGTAAACGCGGTCGGCTTTCCCGCTGTTTCGGCGAGAAAATCATAGAACGGATCGGCTGTCAGCGGCGTACCCGCGACGAATTCGGGAGCGGCGGCGTTCTTTAAGTAAAGCGTCACACCATCGTCGCCGCCTTGAAATTCCATGACGCCGTTTTCGCCCCACACCGTAAAGCGCCAGCCGAGCGGCGTTCCAAAGGAGAGCGGGTACGGCATGGCGTAGGACACGTCGGCTATAAGCCCCGCGCCGCCGTCAAGCGTAAGCATAAACTGCGCGCTGTCAGAAAATTCAGGAACCTCTTTTGCGTAAGCGTTCCAGCAGCGCGCCGCGTCGATGGTTTTTATGCCCTTGCCCGTTATACAGCGCACGAGGTCGATTCCGTGGATAGCGATGTCGTTGATGGTGCCGCCGTGCTTACCCTTTTCAAAATACCAACCCGCGCGGGTGCTGTAATGCAAGGCGTGCTGACCGCCGAATGAGATGTTATGGACTTCGCCCATACGCCCGCTCTCAACAACAGCCTTGGCGGCGCCCGCCGCGCCGGAGCAGCGCAGGTCGAGCATACAGCCGACGGACAGCTTTTTTTCATAAGATAACCGCTCAATCTCGTCAAGCTCCGAAAGCTTTGTACAGAGCGGCTTATCGGCGTAGACGTGCTTACCGGCTAAAAGCGCTTTGATGATTTTTTCGCCGCGCGCCGCGTAATAATCGCCGATAACGACCGCGTCAAGCTCCGGTAGACAAAGCATTTCGTCATAGTCTGTATGTGTTATCACAACGCCGTGCTCGCGCGCGGCATCAACGGAATCCCCGTGCGTTTCCCACGCGGCAATGACAGAAACATCCGAAAGCGTCCGGACGGTTTTTAAGACGGAAAACACATGGCCGTGGCGAAAGCCCGCAAACGCGATATTCATAAAACCCTCAATTCTTTAAACTCTGCATCGGCGCCGGAATGCGCCCGCCCCTGCGAATAAAGTCCGCCGAGGACAGGCGGCTTAATGGCATCACGGGGCCGCTGCCTAACAGCCCGCCGAACGACAGCTCCTCGCCGACGCCTTTCCCGACAGCCGGAATGACCCTGACC
>CAYYFY010000064.1:0-8518 GCA_964471035.1 uncultured Eubacteriales bacterium | reverse complement strand
CGTCAAAAGAAGCCCAGATTGCGGTTGAACTTGACGCGGAAAAGAAAATACTTTCTCGTAAAAACAACCGAAAACCGTACGACGAACTGATTACAAAAACAGTGGATATTTACGGGTTTATGGAAAAGTATAACGCGAGCCCTTTACTGCCGGAAAAATTCCCGTCTCTGAGGGAGCTTGACGAGGATATCGGCATTGAATGTATCCGGAAATCAAAAGCGGGCAATTATTACAGCGTCCATAAGTTGGAGCAGGGAGGTCTTCTGTACATTTTTTATATTGTTATACGCGAAGACTACGGATATCTCGCAATGCACAGTTGGTTCGCTTCCCAAAAGAGCCTTTCCTATAGCGATTTTGATTCAATTCGGAAAGGCTCCGTATATGAGGATGTTGAGAAAATAGACTCCTTGGTCGCGTTCTATAAGAAGAGAGCGTATGACTTTGACTACATCTACACTAATGATCCGCAGCCGCTGGATAATTTTTATTCGCAGCATTATTTAACAGATGGGATTATCACAATTGATTACTGGTACGAGGACGGTAATTGGATCGTTAAACGCATATACCGCGAAGGTTTTAAGGTGTTTCACATCAACGCGGGTTCAAATCCCGAATACGACGGTCAAATCCTGAAAATCGACGCCATTCAGTAACACGCATATAAAACCACAGGAGGTTACTTATGAAAACCATACGCCGCGCCGTACTGCTTTTAATTACGGGTACCCTGTTATTCACTATGACTGTTTCTTGTGACAATCCTTTGTCTCTGTTTCAAAAAGCCACGACCACGCAATTGCAAACGGACATCACCACGCTCGGACCGAATGGAGAAGTTCCGACACAAGGACCGAACGGCGAAGTTCCGACAGAGGGCAAAACGGGGGCTTGGGAGGCAACACAGGCTGATAGAGACGCGTCCAGAGAGGCCGCCACTGAAGCAGCAATGAAAGCGCAAAAAGAAATACTGAAGCGCAAAGACAACAAGAAATCACCCGACGAACTGATTACGCAGACAATAGATATTGACGCTTTTCTTGCCAAACTCAACAGCCACCCGTATATAGGGTACGAAAATTTTATACCTTCGATGGCGGACGTTGATGAACATCTTAAAATCGAGTGCCTAAGAAAATCTAAGGCGGGCAATTACTACAGCGTCCATAAAATGGCGCAGGGCGGTTTGCTGTATATTTTTTACGGGAGTGAATTAACCGGCAATAAGGATTATCTGACGGTGTACCGGTGGTTTGCCGTGCAGAAGAAGCTGTCAAACAGCGATTTCTCGTCAATCTGGGAGGGCGCGCCCATAGCGGATGTGGAGGCAATCGACCCGGTCACCTCGATTTACATACGGCGGGCGGACAATTACGCAAAACACGACGACAACAACCGTATAACGTTTTTTTCACAGCACTATCTGACCGACGGTATTCTGACGATTTTCTATGAGTATAAAAACGGCGAGTGTATCGTCAAGTCAACAGACTATGAGAAGGAGTATCAGGCGACCTTTTTCGGATCCCAATCCAATCCGGAATATAACGGCAAAATACTGGATATTGACGCCTTTGTCTGACAGATATTTTAAGACAAGAAGGAGCGACCATGAAAACGATACGTCACACAATCTCTTTGCTGCTCGTTTTATCTTTACTGTTCGCTTTTTCGGCGTCCTGCGCGCGCACAGGGCAAACGTCCGGTACAAGCGAGCCTCCGACCACGGTTAACCGCGAAGAGCTTTTTCCCACCGTTGACGACTCCTTGATTTTGGAGCGGCAGACAAAAATTCTTTTCCGCCTTGACAAACAAACGGTTCCCGAAAAGCTCATAACAAAAACGGTCGATTTCAACACATTCGTATCGGCATATTGCACGTATTATAGTTGCGCTATATGGACTACGCCGCCATCTATCGCGAAAATCGACGAGGATTTCGGGATCGAATGTATGCGTAAGAATGAAGCCGGTAATTATTACAGCGTCCACAAATCGGCTGAGGGCGGGCTGCTTTACGTTTTTTACAAAATGGGTGACCAGTTTCCGGAAAGCTATTTGGAGATGTACAGCTGGTTCGCCGTTCAAAAAAAGCTGTCCTATAAGGATTTTTCCGCCATCAAACGGGGTTCGGATATTGAGGCGGTCAAAGCGATTGACCCCGTTGCCGCTGTTTACGGGGAACACGCGCTTAACTACATAAAAAATCGCGATGAGGACGCAACGGGCATGAAGTTTTACTCCCAACACTATCTGACGGACGGAATACTGAATATTCTATACAGCTACAGGGACGGTAAGTATGTCGTTTACTATATGTATCTGAATGAAGATTTTCAGGTTGACCTCCTTGAAAAATCCGACAGCGAGCCGTATGACGGCAACGTTTTGAAAATTGACCGCCTCCCAAAGGGATAAATAAATGGGCTCCCGCACCGTTTTCACGTCGTATGGGAGCTTGTTTTTCTTTAAATTTATGCTATACTGTAAAAAACGTAAAAACGGAGGTATACAGATGAAAAAGACAATATCATTATTCTTGGCAGCCCTGCCTCTTATCACCTCGCTCGGCATTTCCGCGTCGGCGGCGGAGCCGGCATCCGGCTACCTTAACATCATGACCTACAACGTTTCCGGCATCCCCGTCATCGGCGATTCGCAGGGAACGCAGCGAGAGCTTACGGGCGGCGACCGTATGGCGAAGATCGGGGAGGCGCTCTGCAGCGAATCCGGCTGTGATATAATAGGCACACAGGAGGATTTTGACAACCACGACGCGCTGGCGGCGGCGATGCCCGACTACGCGTATCAGACGCTTTCGAGCGGCGGGATCCCGCTCGGCGACGGGCTCAGCGTCTTCTCGAAATACCCTATCTACAACGTAGCGCGCACGGGATGGGAGCAGAACTACGGCGTCCTCTCCGGCTCCTCGGACAGACTCACCAAAAAGGGTATTGTGTCCTGTGTTGTTGAAATAGCGGATGGCCTCTACATAGACCTGTATGTCCTGCACGCCGACGCGGGCAAGGATATAAAATCGGTCGAAGCCAGAAAAGACAACTTCCGCCAGCTCGCCGCCATGATTAACGCGAGAACCGAGGATCGCGCCGTCATCGTTTTTGGCGACTTTAACTTTACATACAGCCGTAATTTAGCGGACGATATGTATGAAACCCTCGTCGTGCCCGCCGGTCTTACGGACTGCTGGGTGCAGTTGTGCAACAACGGCGACTGCACTTATGACGGCGGCGTTGACTGGAATCCCACGCAAAACGAAGCGCTTGACCGCATCATGTATAAGAGTGGCGGCGGCATTACGCTTAACGCCGAGTCGTTCGAGTATAGGCAGTTTACAAACGAAAACAATGAAACCTATACCGACCACATCGCCGCGAAGGCTCGTATCACTTATCAGGTGACCGGTGCGACAACCGTCCCCGATACGCTGAATACGCAGGACCCGATTGATGAAGAGCAACGGCAGAGCGACCTGACGCAAGCGGTGCTCGATACCCTCGCACTGATTTTCAGCAGCCTTCCCGAGCTTATCTATCTGATTGGGCAAGGAATTGACTTGATCCCGTAAACCGGAAAGGATCATAATAAAATGAGTATTAAAACAGAAAGTAAAACCGTAAAAGCGCAAGCGGAGCAGACAGCCGCTCCCAAGAAAAGCAAGAAACGCGTCCTCATAAAAATTTTGTCTGTTTTCCTTGCCGCGATCGTGCTGATTGCCGGCGCGACCGCCGCCGCAAACGCGATTACGCTCAATGCGAACATTAAAAAAGCAAGCTGTTTTCCCGCTGTCGGCAGCGCGCCGCTGAAAACAGAAAATTACGCCGACGGCTGCTGGAACATATTTGCCGATAATAACCTTAAAATCCTCCAGCTGACGGACATTCATCTTGGCGGAGGCTATCTGTCGGCGAAAAAAGACGTTATGGCGCTTAACGCCGTCGCGGCGATGATAAAAGCGGAAAAACCCGATTTTGTCGTCGTCACCGGCGATATAGCCTTTCCCGTGCCGTTTAAGGCGGGTACGTTCAACAATAAAACGGAAGCGAAGCTGTTCGCTCAGCTGATGGAGACGCTCGGCGTCTACTGGACACTGACCTATGGCAACCATGACACGGAAGCCTACAGCTATTACAGCCGCGAGGAAATCACCGCTTTCTATTCGAGCGGCGACTATCCGCACTGCCTGCTCCAAAGCGGTCCCGAAAACGCCGACGGCAGCGGCAATCAGGTGTTCAACATCGTCAATGCCGATGGCGTTATCACCCGTTCGCTGATTCTTATGGACTCGCATTCCTATATCGACGGCGATATTTTAGGCATTCAGTTTAAGTATGACAACATACACGATAACCAAATCGCGTGGTATGAAAAGACAATCGGGTACTTGAACGCCAAGAATAAGGAAACGCTGTCGGCGATGAACCTTCTGAAAAAGGCGCAATATCTGCATAGCCCGAAAACCGTGCCGACTTCCCTTTTCCTGCACATTCCGCTCACGGAGTATAAGGACGCCTGGGAAGAATATACCGATAACGGCATGAAGGATACCGAAAACGTCAAATTCAAATACGGCTTCGCCGGAGAGACCGGCAAGATCGTCTACTGCGGCATACACGAGGACAACCTTTTTGAAACCATGAAAAAGCTCGGCAGCACCGACACCGTTTTCTGCGGCCACGACCACCTCAACAACTTTTCGATCGACTACAAGGGCATACGGCTCACCTACGGCATGAGCGTCGATTACCTCGCGTATCCGGGAATTTCCGAGCTCGGATCGCAGAGAGGCTGCACGGTCATTAATGTCGATAAGGACGGTCAGATGGATTTCAGCGCGCAGAATTATTATCAGGACAAATACCCGTCGTATTATACGAAAGAAACCGTCACGATGTAGCAGTACTGAAAAAAGAGGGCGGTTATGACGATGAATTACGCGAACCTGAAAGCCGGCGCGTGGTACCGCGAGCGGCTCGCGCAGCTTGAAACCTTCCCATTTTCCTTTACCTATAACAAAACGCGGTATGACGGCTTCCCCGCCTCCGCCTTTCGGGAGAGCGGGCGAAGCGTGTCTGCCGACGCTAAAAAGGAAACGACTGAAATCACCTTTATTATGGAGGACGGCTTGAATGTCGTCCTTTTAACCGCTTACTATCCCGCCTACGGCGCCTCTGAGTGGACGGTAACCTTTAAAAACACGGGGCGCGAAACCAGCGGCGTTTTGGAAGATGTTAATAGTACGCTCTACTTTGAGGGAAAACGTCCGGTGCTCAAAGGCATTTTAGGCGACCACGTCAACTTCTACCGCCCCTACGCCCATGATTTAGAGAATACGCCCGTCCGCTTTTTTTCCGACAGCGGACGGCCTACGCATGTTAATTTTCCGTATTTCAATCTGGAATACGGCGATGAGGGCGCGATGCTCGCAGTCGGCTGGGCGGGCACGTGGTCGGCGGATTTTTCCTATACAGGCGAAACGACGCTTTGCGCCATGCGCTCGACAAACGACCTCTGCACCTATTTAAAACCCGACGAGTCGGTCCGCACCGCGCTGTTTGTATACGCGCCGTATACCGTCCGCAACGAGAACTACGCGGCAAACTACTGGCGCGGCTGGTTCATTGACTGTAATATGCCCGCCGCCGACGCTTCTGGAGAGCCGGTACAACCGTTTTCGACCTGCTGTCTGGCGTCCGACACAGGCCTTCCCAATTCCGACGGCAGTATTTCCGAACGCTATACGACATGGCGTCCGTCTCTTGAAAAGATGCTCGCCGAGGACGTTAAGGTGGATTTTCGCTGGTTTGACGCGGGATGGTACAGTGCCCCCGACGGCTCTAGTCCCGACAGCGACTGGTGGGGCACCGTCGGCGCTTGGGCGCTCGACCCCTATAAATGGCCGGACAGCACCTTCCTTGAATCGACGGATTTCGCCCGTGCCCACGGCATGAAAACGCTGATGTGGTTCGAGCCGGAGCGGATATCCGACCCCGAATCGCTCAGCGAAAACTACGGCTATCAAAAAGAGTGGGCGATCTGGAACAGGGACTGCGGCGCGATCTCCAACAACATCGGCATCCCCGCCTGCCTTCTTTGGACGACCGAACGCATCTGTAAAACCTTACGCGAAAATCGCGTGGAGATGTACCGCGAGGACAACAACAGCGACCCCGGCGCGCTCTGGCGTCACTTAGACTCCCTCGAGGGAGAAAACCGCGCCGGTATCACCGAATGTAAGTTTGTTGCCGCCCATTATAAAATGTGGGACGACATCATCGCCTGCACGTTAAGCTACGGCGGCTGCGGCTTTGTCGATTCCTGCGCGAGCGGCGGCGGCCGCAACGATCTGGAATCCCTAAGACGCGGTATCCCGCTCTTACGCAGCGACTACGACCGCACCGCGACGGCGATGCGCCTGTCCATGACGACGTCGTTCAATAAATGGATTCCCTTCTGCGGCGCCAACACCAAGGAAAAGGAGTCACAGCTGGCGCTGACCGGCACAAGCGATGTCTACACCTGGCGCGCCTCCTATCTGCCCGCCTTGAACGTCGATTCGCAGTTTGTGCAGGACGAAAGTCAGGACTTCGATATGCTGCGCTTCGGTCTGCGCGAGTGGAAAAGAGTAGCGCCCTTTATGCTCAAGGACTTTTACGTCCACACCCCGTGGCACTGTCCGGAGGATAAGAGCGGCTTCACCGCCTACAGCTTTTTTGATTCCAAAACAGAGCGCGGCGCGCTGCTGCTGTTCCGGATGGAGGACTGCCCCGAGAACAATCTGACCGTCCGCCTCCCCTATGCGCAGGATACTATCACCTATACGCTGACCGACGAGGACAGTAAAGAGACTGTCACGCTCTCCGGCAATAAACTAAAAAAAGAAGGCTGCGTGTTTGCGCTCAAAGAGCGCCGGTCAGCACGAATCGTCTGGGTGGAGGCACAATAATTCCGTTAGAAGATTGACAATTTATAATAAATCGGTTATAGTTATTACGAATTTAGTCAATAATGTTACCTAATCCGTATTAGGAGGATGTATGGAACAGATCAAACGGGATTTATATTTGAATAAACTGATTGAACGGAAAGAAAACGGTTCAATAAAAGTGATTACCGGAATACGAAGATGCGGAAAATCGTATCTCCTGTTTAACCTGTACCGCGATTATCTATTGTCAATCGGTGTTCAGAAATCCAGAATCGTTGCCGTTCCCCTTGACGACGAGGAACACGAGGAATTACTGGACAGCAAAAAGCTCGGCGCGTACATCAAGGAACAAATCAAGGATGACGATACCTATTATGTCTTTCTTGATGAGGTGCAGCTTTGCGAAGGCTTTGAGGGCGTACTCAACGGGTTGAACCGCCGCTCCAACCTTGATATCTATGTCACCGGCAGCAACTCTAAATTCCTGTCATCGGATATTCTCACCGAATTTCGCGGCAGAGGCGATGAAGTGCGCGTATATCCCTTATCCTTTGCCGAATATTTGTCCGCTTATCAGGGAGATAAATATGACGCCTGGCTCGACTATTACACCTACGGCGGTCTGCCGCTGATTTTAACAAGACAAACCGATGAACTGAAAGCAAAGTATCTGACCGATCTCTTTGAAAAGGTATATATGGACGATATCGCCGACAGAAATCATTTGCGCGGCGATAACATCATGGATGCTTTGGTCAATATATTGGCGTCGGCTGTCGGTTCGCTTACCAATCCGACCAAGCTGGCAAACACCTTTCAAAGCAATGGCATTAAAAATGTATCCGATAAAACCGTAAGCGCGTATATCGGACATTTACTTGACGCGTTTTTGATCAGTAAAGCGCAGCGTTACGACATCAAAGGTAAGAAGTACATTTTTACTCCTTCCAAGTATTATTTCACCGATGTGGGACTTCGCAACGCAAGACTTAATTTTCGCCAGCAGGAAGAAAATCACCTTATGGAGAACATTATCTATAATGAACTGCTGATACGGGGGTTTAATGTAGATGTCGGATTGGTGGAGCATATTGTCAAAGACGAAAGCGGCAAAATAACCCGCAAACAACTTGAAGTAGACTTTGTCTGCAACAAGGGGAACCAGAGATATTATATTCAGTCCGCATTTTCTATTCCCGACAACACGAAAATGCAGCAGGAGCAGAATTCTTTGGTGCGCGTCGGCGATTCCTTTAAGAAAATCATTGTTGTAAAAGATAACATCAAGCTTTGGCGCAATGAAGACGGAATCGTGATTATGGGTATTCTTGAATTTTTATTGAATCAAAACAGCCTTGAGCTTTAAGCTAAAAAGCCGCTGACGCTAATGAATAATGTCGGGAGGGCGTCGCCCTCACCCATTTAAAATGAAGTGTTCCTGACGGAACGTGAAGTGTGCTGGCGCACGTTAAGTGTTCTGCGGAACGTGAAGTGTGCTGGCGCACGTGAAGTGTTCTGCGGAACGTGAAGTGTTCTGCGGAACGTGAAGTGTTCTGCGGAACGTGAAGT
>CAYYFY010000063.1:0-8585 GCA_964471035.1 uncultured Eubacteriales bacterium | reverse complement strand
CCATGGTTCGGGCGGCAAGCATAGCGCCGGCAAGGAGGAGAATCTGCCGCGCCGTTCCCGTCATCGGACGCAGATAGTCGTCGATGAGAAACCGGCTGATCAGCGGTACTAAAAGGTAGACGACCGACGATACGGTCAAAAACAGCTCGGCGACAAATATTTTTTTGGCGAACGGGCGCATAAAGGAGAACGCACGCTTGATGACGCCGATCTTGTTGAAGCAGAACAGGCAGACGGACATATTCTCCGTCAGAGGACGCCCGCACTTCTCGCAGACCGGTTTTTCCTGTTTTTCGGGGATGGCGCACTCTTTTGTCTGAATATAATAATTGACTATCTTACAGAACTCGCCTGCCTCTTTCATGGCGGACATGGTGAACCGGCAGAGCAGGCGCTCTGTGCCGTCGTTCATTTTTAAATAGAGCATGCCGCAGCCGACGCCCGCAAAGACGGAAATCTCTTTGGCGTCCGTCGCGGACAGCTCAAGAAGCGCCGTATCGCCGCAAACAGAGGCGATGCGTCCGGCTTCGTCAAAGGTCATCGTTCCGGCTGCCGGCTGCGCGTTTAAGGTCAGATCGTATTCGAATGTATATTTTTTAAGCATAATGCGTTATCGTTTCTCCGGCGGTACCGGTTAAAGGCCTGCCGTTTACCGCCGGTGCAGCGGCAGGCCGGATACATATAATTAAAACAGATAGGGTTCGAGACGGCGCTGACTTTTCTTATCCAGCTCGTGTAAAGAGGGGACGATATAGCGGTTGCCGTCGACATCGAACAGGATGAGGCGGTCGTCGTTTAAGGCGCGGATGTTTTTGCTGACGTCCTTGACGGTGCAGGTTTTTTCGTACCGCTGTCCGTCGCGGCTGAGCGTAAGCTCAAAATAGACGTATCCCAGCTTATCTTTTACCGATTTTATCTCGCAGACGATGGGGCAGTAATACCGCGTGTCCAGCTCGGCAATAACGATGGCGCGCTGTTCCTCGCTGAGCTCAAGAACGCTTGCGATCATGCCGATTTCCTTATTATCCTGATCCGCCGCCGAAATATATTCCATCGGCTTTCCGACGGGCAGCGCACGCCTGAGGGTAACGCGCAAATATTCCTTATCGCCGTACCGGAGTCCTAAAAATCCGCCCGTCGTCACAAAAAACTCCGCTTTTTCAAGGTCGAGCAGACCAATATCGATGGCGTCGGACAGAGTGGCTGCCGCCGGTTTTGTAATGGTGGTTTCCATAAATAACCTCTATTCTTCCATGTTGATAACTTTTAAGCCCTCTAGCTGAATGGTATAGAGCTTGAAGTATTCGCCTTTAAGAAGCATCAGCTCCTTATGCGTGCCGCTTTCCGCGATTTTGCCGTCGCCCAAGACCGCCAAGCGGTCGGCGTCGCGCAGCGTGGAGAGCCGGTGGGCGATGGAGATGACCGTGCGCCCGCTTTGGAGCTTATACAGCGCCCTTTGGATGTTCGCTTCGGTCTCGGTGTCCATCGCCGCGGTCGCCTCGTCCAAAATCAGGATCGCGGGGTCTTGCAGGATTGTGCGCGCTATGGACAGGCGCTGCTTTTCTCCTCCGGAGAGGTCCTGCCCGCCCGCGCCGACTCTCGTCTCATAGGCGTCGGGGAGCTGCATGATGAAGTCGTGCGCCGAAGCGGCTTTCGCTGCCCTGATGACCTCCTCCATGGGCGCGTCGGGATTCGCGTAGCGGATGTTGTCGGCGATGGTGCCGATGAACAGGTAAATATCCTGCGAAACGATGCCGACGCTTTTTCTGAGCTGGGTTAAGGACAGCTCTTTTACGTTGACGCCGTCCACCGTGATCGCGCCCTCCGTCACATCGTACAGGCGGGCGATCAGATTGGCAAGCGTGGATTTGCCCGCGCCTGTTTTTCCGACGATGCCGAGCATTTTTCCGGCTTCGACGGTCAGGTCGATCCCCTTGAGCACCGGCGTGGCGGGGTCATACTCAAAGGTAACGCCGCTTATGACGATGTCGCCCTTGATTTGATCAAGGATCACCGGATTTTCCGGCTCGGCGATGTCCGCCTGGGCGTCAATGATCTCAAAGACCCTCTGTGCGGAATCGACGCAGCGCGCCCACCAATTAGACACCCACGACATAAATTCCAGCGGTCCGTAAAGCATGGAGAGGTAAGCGAGAAACGTCAGCAGTGTCCCTAAGGTAATCTCATTTCTTAAGACCATCATACCTCCTGCGGCGGTGACGATGACCTGCCCTAAAAACAGGAACAGGTAAATCAGCGGAAAGGCCGTAAAGCCGGTGTTCATGGAGCGGATATCGACGTCGGCGAGCTTGCCGCCCACCTCTGTAAACCGCTTGGTTTCGTCGTCCTCCCGCGCGAACGCCTTGATGACGCGCTGTCCGTTGACCGAATCGCTGACCAGAGAGTTGAGCTGAGAGCTGTACAGCCAGTTCTTGTGATGGTAGCGGCGGAAAACGCTCCACAGGAACCTGAAAAACACGATGGCAATCGGCAGAATGACGATACAGACGACGGCAAGCTTAAAGCTGAGCAGGCACATGAGGACGAGGACGCCGGTAAAGGTGACCACGTTTACGATCACATACGGGACGCCGTCCACAAAAAACCAATAGATATTGTTCGCGTCGCGGTTGACGCGGTTCATCAGCGACCCCGTGCGCTTGGAGGAATAAAATCCGACGGACAGCCGCTGCATAGCCTCAAAGATACGCAGCTTTAAATCGAAAACGATCCACGGGACAGTTCGCGCGAGCACATAGGAATACAGAACGTTCAAAGCCACGCCGACCGTCCTGACTAAAAAGATCAGCGCGACGGCGAAAAGTACCATTCCGAAATACCCGCCGCCCTCGGTCAGCACGTCGTCGAACAGGAATTTTGTGCCCACGAGCGGCGAGATGATCGAAAACGCCGAACCGAGAAGCATCGTCAGAAGAACCATGGCGACCTTGCGCCTATAGTAGGTGAAAAAGCGCAGCAGGCGGCGGGTGATGGAGAGCTTATCCATGCACTTCGGGCAGAGCTTGCGCTCGGGCTCGGGATACCGCGTACCGCATTTCGGGCAGAACAGCTCCTCGTCGACATCTGTCTCGAACAGGGGCGGGCGTCCTTCACCTATATTTTTTATGACCTTAATCAGCTTATCGATTTCCGCCGTGAAGCCGACCGAATACACGAGCAGTATTTTCGCCGCGCCGTCAACTTCGCCGCACAGACGCCCCGTCGATAAAAGACGCTCCTGCGTCAGCTCCTTAAGCGCAGACAGCGGGAAGCTCTCCAGCCCGAAGGCATCAAAAACGGCGACGATCCGGCGCGCGCCGGTGGTTTTGACGACCTCTTCCTCGCCGCTTAAAATATACAGCGTCTCGCCGCTAACGGCGGTGTATACGTCGGCGTTGCTGCCGTCCGCCGTCATATCGGTATGTACGGCAAAGACAAGACTCTCGGTGTCTATTCCCTGCGCCTCAAAGGCGGGGAGCATATAGGCGGGTATGTGTGTTTTCAAGAGGATCACCCTTTCAGAGATGCAAAAAAACAGCGGGGCAAAAACTACCCCGCTGCAAAAATATATTGTTCAAAGCACTAAACAATGAGCGTGGCTGTTGTGACAACAGCACTAAAAAACCGCTTCACGATCATCCTATGCCGATTGTCTATTCAGTTTAAGTTATTCAGCTTGTTTGTCATGAGGCACACCCCTTTCTGTTATGATTTACGGCTATCAAACCGCTTTTCACAATTTACCACACATGTCATGCGAATGTCAAGAAAAATTTTGAAAAATTGAGAAAAATTAATCTGTCCGAGAAAATGCCTGTTTTTTAAGCGGCGTACTTGCATTCAAAAACGGTTTGTGGTATAGTCGTATCAAAATTTAGTATCGGAGGCAAATGTATGGCATGTTTGATTGCGCCGCTGGTTGAGGCTATCGCCGTCATAGCTGTTAAAAAGGTTATCGAGAACAAAGAACTCAAAGCGGCGGGCGTTGAGAAAAAAGAGCTTACCCTTACAAACGAAAGCGGGAAAATCCGCATGAGCAAAAAGCTCGGTTGGCTTCAGAATCTGCTCTTAGGCGGCGTACTCCTTTTAATCCTCGAACATATGTGGCACGGGGAAATTGTACCGTTCCCGCCGTTTTTAACGGCGATGTATAACCCGGCGGATGTACCGGCAATGCTTACGGAAATCGCGACGGTCGGCGTCGCCATGGCGATACTCGTCACGCTCGTCTGGGGCGGGATGGTCGTCATCGCCGACTACAAGGTCAAAAAAGCGACCGCGCAGAAAAACATCGCCGTAAAAGAGGAGCAGAAATAATGTACCTTCTCATTACGGCGATTGCCGCGGTGGTTTCCACGGTCGTCTGGTATGTGCAGGCGCCCGTGGATAAGTACCGCGTGCGCACGCTCTGCTTTGTCTACTGGGGCGCGAGCCTGATGTGGCTGATTGACTCGATTACAACGGCTATCGAGGGCGAAGGCTTCTTTGAGGTATCGTTTGACGCCGCGCTGCTCGGGATCACCGCCGTCCTCGCGGGACTTATCGTGTGGCTCGTTATACTGCTCATCAAAGACCCGAAGGGCGTCTTTAAGCGCATGGTCACGCAAGACAAATAAGAAAATGAATAATGAAGAATGAATAATGAAGAATGAATAATTTCGGGAGGGCTTACGCCCTCACCCGTTATAATCGGGGTGCGGAAAGAACCGCAAGCGGTTCTCTTTAAAAACGCTAACGCGTTTTTACCGCCCGAATCTCTTCTCTCATCTCTCTTATCTTTTCACTTGAGAGATTTATTAAATTTCTCAACAAACCTCAGCGCTTCCTCGAGCCACCCTTCAGCCTTCATGCCTATGGAAAGCCCCGTGCCGTGCAGCTCGCCGGGGTAGATGTGCAGTTGGTTCGGGATATTGTGTTCGTCGAGCGCTTTTTTCATCAGGCGGCAGTTCTTGTCGATATCGACCGCCGGATCGTGCTTGAGCGTCCACTGGTAAACCGGCGGATAACTGTCGTTTACGAGATACTCCGACGAGAGCCTTGACGCGAGCGCCTTGTCGTAGCCCGAGCCGAGCAGGAATATGCCCGCCGTAATGCCGACGACCTTATATTCAAAGCTGATCAGCGGATAGCCTAAAATCAATCCGTCAGGCAGCGCGGGAACGTCTTTCAAATCGCCGGTTTGCGAGACAAGCTCCGCGTACAGTCCCGGCATACTCGACACCAGATGTCCGCCCGCGGAAAAGCCCATGGCGTATACCCTGTCGGGTATAACCTTGTTTTCTGCCGCTCCGGCGCGGACGATCTGCATGGCGCGGATCATATCAAGGTGCGGGGCGGGGTACCGGTTCGGCGAGACCCTATAGCGCAGGACAATCGCGTGATAGCCCAAAGCGTTGAGAGCCTCGGCCATCAGCTGCCCCTCGTGGTGGATGGCGACCGAGGTATAGCCGCCGCCCGGGACGACGAGCACCGCGGGCGCTTCATAATCGAGATAATAGGAAACGAGATACGGCTTTTCCCCGCCGTTGTCGAGGGGCACTTCTCCGTCCCACAGCGGCGCGCGCCGCTCGTGTCCCTCGGGAAACGGGTTCGGCTCGCCGTTTAAAAAGTTATGCAAATCCCCGAACAAATCCTTTTGCGCCTTGGCGAGCGTTTCAAGCTTCAAGTGGCGCAGCGGCCAGATAAGCCGCCGTATCACCGTGATCGATGTATACCCCTTAAGTCTTTCGCCTGCTTCAAGGTCTTTTTCGGCGTCGATGAGCCTGTGTTGTTTGGTAATCATACGGTTTCTCCTTTCAGACAGTCAGATGTCTGTTTTTTTGTTTTTTCAAAAAGCCAGTCGTCCCACGGCTGCTTCCGGAAAAACGCGGCGTGCATCTGATGACCGCGCCGGTCGTTTCTCGTAAAGCGAACGTCGGCTCCGGCGTCCTTCAGTGTTTTGTACAGCGGCTCGTTGAACTCAAGCTCTTTGTGGCTGCATGCCAGCCATAAGGGCGTTTTGGCGAGTTCCTCTATACCGGCGGCGTCAAACGGGGAGTGGTATTTGTCTTCCTTGAACCGCAGAAAATCCACCTGCCTGTCACCGTCGAGATAAGTCCATCCGACGGTCGGCACCGCACCGGCATACCGGTCCGGATGGCGGAAAGCCTCATAAATAGCGGCGTGACCGCCGTAGGACACGCCGGCGAGGTAGATACGCGAGACGTCGATATTTCCGGCTTCCCGGATAACGAGTTCGGTTAGTTCCCGCAGGATTTCACTGTGGCGGTCGGTGTTGTAGAATTCGTCGTATCCGCGCTTCAGGGCAAGAATAAAACAGTCGCGTTTTTGCTTTTTCAGCCGGAGCCAGAGGTTTCTGACCTCAAAAATGGGCTGTATATCGTCAATGACCGATATACCGAGACTGGCGCCGTGAAAAAACAGAATCAGAGGATACGGTCCGCTCCCTTTTGGGGAATGCAGAAAAAACCGTGTACAGCACCGGTCATCGGCACGAAAAAACAGGTCTCTTTTAAAAGACGGATACCACAGCGCGGAACCATTTTTTAAAATCCGGTTCCCGTCGAATCCGGCGCAGCGCTTGACATCATCCTTTTGTCTGTCAGCTTCACGGGCAAGCCGCTGTTTTCGGCGTTTAAATTTAGCGGCTATCCGGCGAAAATTCAATTTGCCGGTTTCGTCGGCGACAGACTGCGCGCTGTCTTTTGTAATCTGAAATATACATCCGTCCTCATTAAAAACGGCATATACGGAACGTTTCTCAAAGTCGAGGAGCGTTTTAAAAAAATCGAAGGTACCTCTGTCAAAGAACAGTAAACCGTCCATTCTGTCGGGATAGCGAAGCGCGGTAACAACAGTGAACCGACCGGAGCTTACAAGCTCTTCCCACTTTTCGGGAGCACCGCCGAAGCATTCGCTGAAACCAAAATAAAAGTTGTCCGGCATCGATTTTCCACCTCATGGTTTTTAGATAGTATATCACATCCGTGCGAATCTGTCATCGTATTTTTTCTAACAAGACATGGGGACAGGTTCCTCGTCATAAGACGAGGAACCTGTCCCCATGTCTTAAAGAAAGTTGGTACGGGACAAGGGGGGCTCGCATATATATGTAAGGATTCGGTCAAATTTCATAAAGGAAGGGATACTATGGTTATCTATACGGTACAGTCGGGCGATACCGCCTACGCCATCGCTCAGAAATACGGTATCACGGTTCAGAAGCTTGCCGACGACAACGCCCTCACGAATCCCGAACGCCTCACGCCCGGCCAGGCGCTCGTGATTGCGGTCGACAGTGTCAATTACAAGGTTCAGTCGGGCGATTCACTTTACAGCATTGCCGGCAGGTATGGCGTGAGTGTCGACAGCATTATGAATGCCAACCCGCAGATTACGAATCCCGGGCAGATTACAGCCGGTCAGACGATCGTCATTCCCTTCCCGACCGATATCACCCGGGGGATCATCGTCAACGGCTTCGTCTTTCCGAGCGTCAGCGATTTGACGCTCGAGCGCACGCTGCCGCACCTGACTTACCTGAGCATTTTCAGTTATCAGGTGCTGCCCGACGGCAGCCTGTCGTCGCTAAACGATGAATCGGTCATCGCCGCCGCGCGCGCGCAGAGCGTCGCACCGATGATGACGATCACCAACATCGTTGAGGGCGAGGGATTTAACAGCGATCTGGCGCATACGATATTGACCAATGAAAGCGCGCAGACCGCGTTGATCAGCAATATCCAAACAACGCTTCAAAAGGGCTACGCCGGTCTGGTGATTGATTTTGAGTACATATTCCCCTATGACAGGGAATCGTACAATCAGTTTCTGCAAAGGGTCGTCGATGTTCTTCGTCCGGCGGGCTATACCGTTATGACGGCGTTGGCGCCCAAGACCAGCGCCGATCAGGAAGGGCTGCTCTACGAGGCGCATGACTACGCGTTTCACGGCAGAACCGCCGACTATGTGATTCTCATGACCTACGAGTGGGGGTATCTCAAAGGTCCGCCGCTGCCCGTCGCGCCAATCAATGAGGTGCGAAAGGTGCTCGATTACGCGGTCACCGAGATACCGTCTGAAAAAATCCTCATGGGTATGCCCAACTACGGCTACGACTGGACGCTTCCCTATGTACCGGGCAGCTCCGCGCGTCCGCTGAGCAACACCGAGGCGGTAAATTTAGCGATCGACGTCGGCGCGACCATCAATTTCGACCAGACCGCGCAGTCGCCGTTTTTCTACTACTTCAAAGACGGTAAACAACACATCGTCTGGTTTGAGGACGCGAGAAGCATTAAGGCTAAGCTCGGGCTTGTCGATGAGTACGACCTCGGCGGCGTCAGCTACTGGACGCTGATGGACTTCTTCCCGCAGAACTTTTGGGTGCTGGAGTCGATGTACTATGTCGAGAAGGTGCTGTGACATTTAATGAATAATGAATAATGAAGTCGCTAAAGAACCGTTTACACGGTTCTTTGCTAATGAATAATTTCGGGGGGGGGCGGGCCCCCCCCCCCCGGGAAAAAATCAGAAGAAACCCTGGGGGTGGGTTGGGAACCGCGAATTAGCCATTTTGATTGTGG
>CAYYFY010000062.1:0-8598 GCA_964471035.1 uncultured Eubacteriales bacterium | reverse complement strand
GGCTGTGATAATCGATACTTTGTATCTTTCGCCGCTTCTTTTTCCGTGTAAGCCTTATCACGCTTTGCTTAAGGACGATAAATTACAAATTGACGAATTGAATAATCCGCTCAATGATTCTATTAAGGCAATGCGGTTGTTTTATGATGAGGTCAACGCTTTTAATGACTTGAATCCACAAATAAAAAGGATTTATTGCTCTTTGCTTTATCCGTTTCCCGAATTTCAAGGCTTTTTCAGATTCAACGGGTTAAGTCCGTATCCTCTTTTAGAAGATGTCATTAAATCTGAGTTTGAGGGAAAGATATGTACAAACACGAATATTGCGGCGCTTATTAAAAACTATCCGGTTGAGCTTTCATATGTTCTGGCCTTGATTGCGTCAAACGATTATCACTCCATTACTCCTCCGTGGGTCCTGCGTAGTTTCCCGAAGACCGAAAATGTGATTAAGTTTCTGCGGAACACGCCGTGTTCTGATGGTTGTACCTATTGCAATGGCAAATTAGATATGCATAAAGAATTAAAACGGTTTTTCGGGTACGATAATTTTCGTACATATAACGGAGAGCCGCTTCAAGAAAATGCCGTAAAAGCGGCAATCCGGGAGCAATCTTTACTTGCCGTATTCCCGACGGGCGGCGGCAAATCTATCACGTTCCAATTGCCTGCTCTTATGGCGGGTGTAGCGGTTCACGGCTTAACGGTTGTCATTTCTCCTTTGCAATCGCTGATGAAAGATCAGGTTGATAATCTGGAACAGATAGGAATTCCCGACGCGGTGACGATCAACGGGTTGTTGAATCCGCTTGAACGCGCCGAGGCTCTTGAAAGGGTTAAAAACGGATTTGCAACGATACTTTATATATCTCCCGAGCAGTTGCGCTCTAAAACGATAGAGCATCTGCTGCAATCCCGCAATATAGCCCGATTTGTAATTGACGAAGCCCACTGCTTCTCTGCGTGGGGTCAGGATTTCCGTGTGGATTATCTGTATATCGGTGATTTCATATGGGAGCTTCAAAAAAATAAAGGGAGCAAAACAAGAATTCCGGTTTCCTGCTTTACCGCGACCGCTAAGCAGAAGGTTATCAGTGATATTCGGGATTATTTCAAGAAAAAACTGGATTTAGAGCTGGAATTGTATACGACGACTGCGACCAGAGAAAACCTGAATTACGCGGTTTTATACAGAGGAACCGAAGAAGAAAAATACAATACCCTGCGTGATTTGATTCAGCAAAAGAATTGTCCTACAATCGTGTATGTTTCCCGTACAAAAAGAACGAGAGAGCTGGCGGCAAAGCTGACGAGCGACGGCTTTCCCGCAAAGCCGTTCAACGGAAAAATGGACCCCAACGATAAAATTACGAATCAAGAAGCCTTTATAAAAAACGAGACAAGCGTTATTGTTGCCACTTCCGCGTTTGGAATGGGCGTTGATAAAAAGGACGTAAGGTTAGTTATTCACTATGATATTTCCGATTCGCTCGAAAATTATGTACAGGAAGCCGGTCGTGCCGGTCGGGATCCGTCTATTCAGGCGGAGTGTTATGTTCTTTTTAACGACAGTGATCTTGATAAGCACTTCATACTTCTGAATCAAACAAAACTCAGCATCAGTGAAATCCAGCAGGTATGGAAAGCAATCAAAGATTTCACTAAATATCGTCCGAATGTTTGTTGTTCGCCCCTTGAAATCGCGAGACAAGCCGGTTGGAATGATTCGGTCGCGGAAGTGGAAACAAGAGTTAAGACGGCAATCGCCGCATTGGAAAATGCCGGCTATATAAAGCGCGGCAGGAATGTGCCGCACATTTACGCAACCAGCATATTGGCAAAGAACGTTCGGGAAGCGAGAGGGGTAATTGACTCATCGGCACTGTTTGACGATAACCAACGGAAAAATGCGCTCAGAATTATCAGTTCTCTGATTTCCAGCCGAAGTACCTTTAATAATCGTAACGATGATGCGGAATCCAGGGTGGATTATCTTTCGGATATGCTTGGTATAGAAAAAGAGGATGTTATAGACGCCATTAAACTGATGCGTGAAGATAAGCTTCTTGATGATTATATGGATATGTCGGCTCATATACGGCGCTCGGATTCCGAGAACAAGTCCGGACAGATATTGGAACGATTTTCAAAGTTAGAGTATTTTCTTTTGTCCCAGCTTTCCGATAATACGGGCAGTTTTAATCTGAAAGAGCTGAACGAGCTCGCCGTGAATTCCGGCGTTACATCCTCCACTGTCAAGAACATCAGAACTATACTGCACTATTGGATCATCAGGGGCTACATTCAAAAAGGCGAGTATTATTCAGACAAAAAGACGGATATTATACCGGCTATGGATATCAAAAAGCTGCGGATGAAATATGCGCACAGAACAGATGTGTGTCAATTTATTGTAGAAGAGCTGTTTCGTAAATGTGCTGACCTTCAGCAATCAACAAGCGAAGAGATACCCGTGGAATTTTCTTTACTTGGTTTGTATCATGCGTATTGTGATATTCCCCAAATAAACATGTTCAATACTAAGGTTACTTCCGCCGATGTGGAAGACGCCCTTCTCTATTTATCTAAAATAGGCGCCTTGAGTCTGGAAGGCGGCTTCCTTGTGCTGTATAACGCATTGGAAATCAAGCGGCTTGTTGCTAAGAAAAATCAATATAAGCTTGAAGATTACCAGCTGCTTAACGAGTTTTATAAACAGAAGATTCAGCAAATACATATCGTTGGCGAATACGCGAACCTGATGGTTCGTGATTATAACGCGGCGCTCCGTTTTGTGCAGGATTATTTTCAGACAGATTTCAAAAGTTTCATTGCCAAATACTTTAAAGGAGAACGTGCCGCAGAAATTAACCGTAATATTACCCCTGATAAATATCATCAGCTGTTTGGTGAGCTTTCTGATATTCAAGGAGAAATCATCAATGACGGCGATTCCCGATATATCGTTACCGTTGCGGGTCCGGGAAGCGGGAAAACTCGTGTTCTTGTTCATAAACTAGCTGCTCTTCTTTTACTTGAAGATGTGAAGCATGAGCAGCTTTTAATGTTAACCTTCTCCCGTGCCGCGGCTACCGCGTTTAAAAAACGCTTGATAGAACTGATTGGTAACGCGGCAAGTTTCGTTGAAATCAAGACATTTCACTCATTTTGTTTTGACTTACTCGGAAAGACAGGATGCCTTGAGGAAGCGGACGGTATCGTTGCGAATGCCGCTGAAATGATAACCAACGGAGAGGTTGAGCTCGGTCGTATTACAAAAACAGTTGTTGTAATTGATGAGGCGCAGGATATGGACGAACATGAGTTTGCCCTGATAGGCGCGCTGATGAGAAGAAACGATTCCATGCGTATTATTGCTGTTGGAGATGACGATCAGAATATTTACAATTTCCGAGGTTCCGACTCAAAATATCTGCATTCTTTTATCACGGAACACAATGCCGTTAAATATGAAATGATTGATAATTACCGAAGCAAATCAAATATTATAGCACTTTCCAATGCTTTTGCGTCAACGATTTCAAATAGAATGAAGTCTGTTCCGATACAGGCGTTTCAACAGGAAAACGGGACGGTACGGTTGATTAAGCATAAGAGCGACAATCTTGAAGAACCGATTGTTAACCATATCCAAAAGAATTATAAAAGCGGAAGTATCTGTATTCTGACAAATACCAATGAGGAAGCGTCGCGCGTATTGGGTCTGCTTGTGAAGCGGGGTTTGCGGGGCAGACTGATACAAACCAATGACGGGTTCTATTTGTATAATCTTGCGGAAATCAGATATTTCCTGAAAGCAATCGAAAAAAATCAGGATTCCCCCGTCATTTCTGACGCTGTTTGGAACAAGGCTAAAGAGCAGCTTTCCTCCGCTTATCGCGAAAGCAGCTGTTTGGATATTTGTCTGAATATGATTGCGGACTTTGAAACAATCAATAAAACAAAATATCGTACCGACCTCGATGAATTTATTAAAGAATCCAACTACGAAGATTTTTACAGAGATGATAAAGACGTTATTCTTATTTCTACTATTCATAAAGCCAAGGGTCACGAATTTGACTGTGTGTATATGCTTATGAACAACGTTTTATTAAACACGAACGAAGACAGACGGAGGATATATGTCGGTCTTACCAGAGCGAAAAACGAGTTGTATATACACTATAACAACGCTGTCTTTGATGCGTTTAAACTTCCCGGTGTCGAGAAAATTGAAGACGGGCAGGATTATTCCGAACCTCAGGAGATAACACTCCAGTTTTCACATAAGGATGTTGCTCTTGGCTTTTTCAAGAATAAGAAAGAGAGTATCTTTCAGCTTCGCAGCGGTATGGAATTACAATTGGACGGCGTGTATATGAGCGCGGAGTTGAATGGGCGTACAGTTCGTGTCTTGAAGTGTTCAAAAGCGTGTATCGGACGCCTCGAAGAACTTCGGGATAAGGGTTATTATCCCTATAAAGCAGTCGTTCGGTTCATTGTCGCGTGGAAAGGCGAAAACGACGCCGCCGAGAGCGCGGTTCTTCTGCCGGATGTGTATTTTGCTAAAAAACCGCAATAAAGCAGAATAATAATCAAGACGGCAGACTGTCGGTAGTCCGCCGTCTTTCACTTTTCTGTTTTTAACAAGCCTTTTGCAGTGCGAGGGACAGTACGCCGCCCTCGTTTTTGATAAGCTCCGCCTGCGGGATGCTGACGACGCCCTTGCAGGTGCCGCCCGCGAGCGTGATGCGTTTTCTGAGCATGTCGCCCGCGACGGCCGAAGAGAGGCCGCCGCTAAAGAGCAGACCGATGACCTCCTTGCCCTTCAGATCGTTCGAGCGCAGAAAGGCGTTTAAGGCGGGGGCGGGGTTCATCGCCCATACGGAGCCGGCGAGGATGACCGTGTCGTAGGCGCTAAGGTCAGGCTTTGTCCTCTCGATGACCGCGTTTTTCCCCGTTATAGCGAGGTAGGAGCCGATGGAGGCGACATAGGCGGGCGAGCGGTCAAAGTGCTCGCGGATCTCGCAGAGGTCGGTGCCGTCCATGCGGCATTGTTCGCAGAGCGCGCGGATTTGTTCGTTTTCCGAATAGTAGACCAGTAATGTACTCATAAAATCTCTCCGTTTATTGATTTAGAATGTTGTCCGCCCAGTCGGCGGTGTCTTTATAGATGTCGGCTTTGCACAGCTCGTTGAGGATTTCGTGGCGGCAGTCCGGGTAGAGCTTCAGAATGACATTGTTGTGATTGCTGTCGCGTAAAAGCCTCGCGACTTCCTTTGGTCCTTTGCCGTAGGCGCCCACGGGGTCCTCGGCGCCCGCGATTAAAAGGATGGGCAGCGGGTAGGGGACGCTAGCGTACCATGTGCGCTTATTGACCGCGCAAAGCAACGTGAACAGGTCGCGGTAGCCGGCGGCGGTGAAAAGGAAGCCGCAGTTCGGGTCGGCGACATAGGCGTCCACGATGCCGTTGTCACGGGTCAGCCAGTCGAACGGCGTGCGCGCCGGTTTGATCCTTTTATTGTAGGTTGAAAAGGCGAGGGAGTTGATGAACTCCGAGCGGAAATGAGAGCCATTGCGCTTCCCGATGGCGTCGGCAAGCCTTTTGCCGATGGCGGCGCCGGGATTGGCGCCGGCTGTGCCGCAGAAAACGGCGCCGTCGATCTCGCTCCCGTACTTTTCGCAGTAGCTTCTGGCGACAAAGGAGCCCATGCTGTGTCCGAACAGGAATACCTTTTTATCGGGATTTTCTTTTTTTATGATGTCGGTCAATAACTTTACATCCTCGACAAGCGCCGTATGACCATTGCTTTCGCCGAAGAAGCCGAGCCCGTTGTCGCTTTGCGCGCTGCGCCCGTGACCGATGTGGTCGTGCATATAGACGGCGTAGCCGCGTTCGCACAGATACGCCGCAAACGCTTCGTAGCGCGCCGTGTGTTCGGCCATGCCGTGCGTGATCTGAAATACGCCCTTAGATTCACCCTGCGGGAGAATGCTGACGCTAAAAATTTCGCCCAGTCCGCTCGCGGAGGCGAAGGTAAATTCATGTCTGACGGTTTCCATATACGCTTTTTCCTTTCAGGTCGAAGCTAAAAAATGAGGTACTTTTGTTACCAGTATATCATAAATATTACAAAATGTAACTCATTTATGACAAGTTCGTAAGAATTGTACAAAACGAAGCGGTTTTATTTTAGAAAAACTGCCAACAATGCAGACATATTTTTGAATTTTTTTACCAAAGGGGAAAATCGTTTGATTTTTTCTCCGCGGTATGGTACTATATTGTATACCAATCGTAAAGGATGCGCCGTTATGACCGACTCCCCCGCAAAGCGCCATAAATCGACCTTTGACAACATCCCGCAGGAGAAGCGGGACAGGATTCTCCATACCGCGACGGGCGAATTCGCGCAGAACGGTTTTGAGGGGGCGTCCATGGAGATAATCGCCAAAAAGGCGGACATCAGCGTCGGATCGCTCTATAAGTATTTTGACAGCAAGGAAGATATGTTTGTCACCGTCGCCCATCAGGGGCTAAAGAAGCTCGAAAAGATTTTGACGGAGCTTTACGCCGCCGACGAGGATATCGGCATTAAGGTGGAAAAAATCGTGCGCGAGTCGATTGAGTTTTCGCGCCGCGAGCCCGATCTCATCCGGCTGTACTGCGCCTTGACGGGGGCGGGGAGCGCCTCGCCGATGTACCCGATTGCCCAGGAGATGGAAGCGCTGTCGGCGAAAATCTATTGCCAGGCTATCGTCGAGGCGCAAAAGATCGGCGACGTGAGGCAGGACATCGACCCCGGCTTCTTCGCCTTTATGCTGGACAACCTGCTCATGGGACTCCAGTTTTCCTACGCCTGCGATTATTATAAGAAACGCTACGCTGTCTACGGCGGAGACGATATCGCCGACCGCGACGATTTCGCCGTCGAACAGACGCTCAAGTTCATCAAAGCGGCATTCAATTATAAATAATACCTACTGAATAAACCGATTTGCGAATCGGTTCAGGTTTAGAAAAACAACGGTTTTTCTAAACCCGCCAAAATTACGGATTTTGGCGTTCAGCAGGCATTAAATAGAAGGTGAGTAATGAATACCCCGGAAATTCAGGGAACGCTCCGGAAATTCATGCTGAAGGTCCCCGAACCTATCAAGGAATGTACGGGGATCCGGATTTTCGGTAAAACAATACGCTCCATTTTGTTTTCAACGGATGTCAGCATCATCCGCAACACCAACGCCGACGCGGTTATCGCCGTCTACCCGTTTACCCCTCAGCCCGTCATCACCAGCGCCATCATGGCCGCCGCCGAGGTGCCGGTTTTCGTCGGGGTCGGCGGCGGGCTGACGCAGGGTCAGCGCGTCATCAATCTGGGAACGCACGCCGAGTTTCAGGGAGCCATCGGCGTGGTCGTCAATTCCCCCACGAAAAATGACGTCGTCGAGCGCTTAGCGCAAGAAATCGACATTCCCATTGTCGTCACGGTCGTATCGGAGCTTGACGATATCGGCGCGCGCCTCAAAGCCGGCGCGCAGATACTCAACGTGTCAGCCGCCAAAAACACGCCGTCGCTCGTCGCGAGGATACGGCAGGATTTTCCCGACGTGCCCATCATGGCTACGGGAGGACCCACCGACGAAACGGTGAGGGAGACCGTCCTTGCCGGAGCCAACGCCGTCACATGGACGCCGCCGTCGAGCGGCGAGATATTTGCCGACATCATGGCTGCTTACCGCCGTCATGAGGGGCATCCTGAATTTTAGTGAAAGGGAGTTTAAGTTATGCTCAATTTAGAAGAAGCGCTGCCGGTGCCGAAGCTCTCAGACATAAAAACAGCGCTGTTTATTCAGCCCCATCCCGACGATAACCAGATCGGCGCGGGCGGGTTGATAGCCAAACTCATCGCCGACGGCGCAAAGGTGTGGGAGCTGACCGCCTGTGACGACCGCTTTGTCGATATCGGCTACAGCGGCACAGGGTTGACGACCCGCCAAAAAGAGGTTCTTGCCGCGCAGGAATCTTTAGGAATGAAGAACGCGGGCTTTTTGGGCTTTGCCGATAAGACGCGCGCGTCCGTTGAAGAAATCTCCGACGCGATTTTGCCGGTCATCCGCAAAATCCGTCCGGACGCCGTGTTCTCCGTCGATCCGGACGTTAAAAACGAGTGCCACTCTGACCATGTCAAGGTCGGGCAGGCGACGAAATACGCCTTCATGGACGCCGAGTGCGACTTTTATCCGTCGCTCATTGACGGCAAGCTCCGCACCGACGCGTGCGCGCCGCCGATTCTGGGGTTCTATTATACGGACACTCCGAACGTCATCTTAGACATCACGGAGTATTTTGAAAAGAAAAGGGAGGCCGTCCTCTGCCACAAGTCGCAGATTTCCTTGCCGCTTATGATGGCACTGGGCGCTTTGGCGGAAAAATGGGGCGAGAGCAAGGGATTTGACAGCGCCGAATCCTTCCGGCTTCTCAGTCGTTTTCATATACACTGTTATCCATTCCCGGTTGTGTGATTAAAAAAGGAGTCCTTGTTATGTTATTGAAGAAAGGTTTGGCGGCGCTGCTGTCACTTTGCTGCATCC
>CAYYFY010000061.1:0-8653 GCA_964471035.1 uncultured Eubacteriales bacterium | reverse complement strand
TCATAAAAAGCGTATAAAATGAACTCGCTGATAAAATTTCAAATGGCAAATTGAGGGTCTGCGACGCATTTTAATTGGGCGCGGGGCTTCGCAGTCCATAATTTTCAATTTTCAATTTGTATTTTCTCTCGCCGTTCTTTGATCTCCGCCATCATCATTCTATGGTCATTTCCCGTGATGTTATAGAAAATAATCGGGATGAGCATCAGAAGATAACCGACCATCGGCACGAGCGTTTCCAGCGACAGCAGGGCGAGTTTGGCGTCATGCGTCTGGGGGACGGGGATGGCGTCCTCGTGCGTGGCGTAGGCGGCGTAGCCGAGGATGGTCAGTGCGATGGTGGAGGAAACGGAGTTTGTCAGTTTACCTGTGAACGACATCAGCGACAGCATGATTCCCTCCGAGCGGTCGCCGGTCTTCCACTCGACGTAGTCGACGGTCTCCGCCTCCATTTCCTTGCCGAAAAGGTTCTTGATTTCTAATGGTATGGTTCCGAGGAAAATGAAGAGCATACAGAGAATCAAGGTGGGCAGGGTGGGAGACTCGCCGGTTTTCAGCGCCATCAGCGGGTTTTTACAGAACACGAAAAACAGCAGGTGCATGACGGCGGCGATCAGGCAGCAGACGATGTACATTTTTTTGAAGTCGGCTTTGACGCCGAGCTTTTGCACGAGCCACGGCACGAGGATTCCGGCGATAAAGGGCGCGGGCATGACGGCTACCTGTAAAATGGCGTAGAATTTGGCGTTGCCGACAAGGTCGATGGCAAAATACATATTCGCGGCGCTCTGTACCGTGACGAGCAGAAACGCCATATTTGCTAAAAACAGCATGAACAGCGGCCTGTTTTTGAGGAGCAGCCGTACGCACTGCATGGCGGTGGGCTCCTCGTTTCTGTGGAAAGCGCGCTCGCGGGTGTTGTGATAGGTCGGCCTCGAAAAGAGAATGATGCCGAAAAAGGCGATGACAGCCGTCATGACATACGCGCCGCTTGTATGCTCTTTGAAATACGGAATCATCAGCGCTATGGGGATAATAGCGCCGGGGATCACGCTTAAAACGGCGCGTACGATGGAGCTTGTACCGAAGAGTTTGGTGCGCTCCACGCCATTCGGGGTGATGGAGAACGCGAGCGCCCCCATCGGGATGTCGAACGCCGTATACGACATATCCCAGCCAACGAGCGCGACAATGGCAAAGAGCATCCGCAGCCCGTAGGGGAATGAGCTCTGGTTAAAAAACAGCACGGCGGTGAAAAACGCGCAGATATACGGGGCAATTTTGATATAGGGGCGCATTTTACCGTCCTTGGTATGCGTTTTATCGACAAGAATACCCATGATCGGATCATTGAAGGCGTCCCACAGCCCGCACCAGAGCCGGACGGCGGCGATCGTTTTCTGATTGAGGCTTAAGAGATTCGTCAGAAAGTAGTTGACGGTACCCGCGTTCATCGTCGCGGTGCTCATACCCTGCGCGCCGCGCCCCAAGGCATAGGAAAGCGTTTCACGCCATGTCAGCACGGTCTCCTCGCCGACGTCGTTTTTGATGATTTTCGCGTTGAGAAACGTGTTAATTTTCCCCATAAGTCAGTCCTTCCTTTCCGTAGGAACAGTGTAAACGCAGCGGACAGCGTTCGCAATTGGCTTTGCGCGCCGTACAGGTATCCCGTCCGAAGAGGACGATACGGTGACAGAAGTCGTTGCTCTCCTCGGGGGGCAGGATTTTCTTTAATTGCATTTCCACTTTTTCGGGAACCTTCGTATCGACGAGTCCGAGCCGGTTGGAAATACGGATCAAGTGCGTATCACAGACGACCGCCGGTTTCCCATAGACGTCGCCGACTATAAGGTTGGCCGTCTTTCTGCCCACGCCCGGGAGCTTAGTAAGCTCCTCAACAGTGTCGGGGAGAATGCCGCCGTAGACATCGCGCACCATGGCGGCCATTTTGATGATGTCCTTAGCCTTGGTATGATAAAAGCCGCAGGGGTAAACAAAGCGCTCAAGCTCAGTAAGGTCGGCACTCGCGAAATCGTCCGGCGACCTGTATTTTAGAAACAGCGCCGGCGTCACCTCGTTGACGCGCTTATCGGTACACTGCGCGGACAGACGCGTCGCCACCAACAGCTCAAAGGGTGTCTTTGATTCGAGCGAGCAGAGCGCCTCCGGATACACTTTTTTTAGCTCCCCAACGAACCACGCGGCTTTTTGCTTCTTGGTCATCAGTCAAAAATAACGGTCTTGCCGGTTTTAGCCGACTCATAGATGGCATTGACGATACGCACGCTTTTGACGGCTTCAAGCGGGACGATCTGCGGATTGCGCTTGTCCCTGACGGCGGCGATCATGTCCTCAACCATTGAGGCGTGGCCCGTGCAGAGCGTCGGGTCAAGCGCAGTGGCGGCGCTGTTGCCCGCATAATTCGTTATCATGTCGTCTTCTTCGTTTTCGCGGGCGTCCTCGCGTTTCCAGAGCAGGACAGAGTCGCCGTCGCACTCAATGGAACCCTTGGTGCCGTACAGCTTGATGCCGGTATTAAGCCCCGGATAGGCGTTGGTCGTGCTGACGAAGGTCGCGACCGCGCCGGATTTGAATTTAATCAGAGAGGCGGTGAAGTCCTCGGTGTCTATTTTGTGCGCGTAGATGCCGATCTGCGAGGTGACGCTTTCGACGTCGCCCATGATCCACTGCATCAGATCGACCGTGTGTACCGCCTGATTCATCAGCGAACCGCCGCCGTCCATTTCCCATGTGCCTCTCCAGCCGCCGTCATCGTAATACTGCTGGGTGCGGTACCATTTGACCTCGAAATCGCCGTAGAAAATATCGCCGAATTCTCCCTTCGCGATAGCGTCCATCATCGGCTTCATGTTGGCGTTGTTGCGGTTCTGGTGGACGACGCCCGCGATCATGCCGGTGCGTTTGCGCGCCTCCTCAATCGAGAGAGCGGCGGCGATGGTGATGTCGATGGGCTTCTCGATCAGAACGTTTTTACCGGCTTCCATTGCCTCTATGGCAAGCTTCGCGTGGTCGCCGCTGGGTACGGCAATGCTGACGATATTGATATCCGGATTTTTCAGCATTTCGGCAAAGTCCGTATAGGTGAGTACGCCCTCAAAAGCTTCCTTTGCCTTTTCAAGCTTTTCGGGGATGAGGTCGCAGACGGCGATGAGATCGGCGTTCTGCGAGGCGTATGCCGCTTTGGCGTGGGATTTGCCGACGCCGAGGCCCACGACCGCGTATCCGATTTTCTTTGACATAGTATTTCCTCCTACAATCACCTTGCGGTGTAATATATTATTTTAACCATCTCTTTTTGCGGAAAAAGACCGCCAGCGCGATGCAGATGACAATGCTTAAAATCCCGACTGAAAGATAACCGTATTTCCAGCGGAATTCGGGCATATCGAAATTCATGCCGTACCAACCGACAAGCAGCGTTAAGGGCATGAAAATCGAGGTGACGACGGTAAAGACTTTCATCAGCTTGTTCTGTTCGATGTCGATCTGCGCCTGATACGCCTCCTGAACGTGGGCGACGGCGTCCTTCAAATTGATCAGCGCCGCCAAAAAGCGGTTGACGCGGTTGTTCAGAATCACAAAGTAGCGCAGACGCTCCTTGGACAGCAAGCCGTTGTCGTTTTCGATGAGATACTCAAAGATCGTACCCAGCTGCTGGTAGTAGAGTTTTTGTCTGAGCAGCGTCTTGCGGTAGTCGATAATACGCTTGATATAGTTCTCGCGCCGTCCGGTAATGACGGCATCCTCGGTATCGCTGATACGGGTCTCCAGCGCTTCGAGATTGTCCATATCGTTTTTGAGGAGCCTGACGAAAAAATCATACAGCGCCCGCTCGTTTGCGGCGGCGACTTTAAACGCGGCGTCGGCGTTCCTCTGCGCCGTCTCGTTTTCGCAGAAAACGAAGAGGTCGTTCTCGTCGATGTAAATCAGAATCTTCGCCGTGACGTTTTCAATACCACCGGTGTCAAACCAGTCGAACGCGATGATGTCGAAGGACTCAAAGCTTTCAAAGGTTTCGATCTGACCCTCGTCGATATAATCGATGACCGCCTTGTCCATACAGTCGGCGACCTCGCCGAGCTGACTTAAGAGCAATACCTTCTGCATAAATACGCCTTTCAAAACCGTATCGGGTTCGAATCCCGTCACTCTACGCGAACAGCGTACAGCCGCTCTTCCGAAACTGCGCGATGAGCTCAAGCGCGCGCTCGCGCGTCATATCAAACCGCTTGCAAAGGCAGGGGATACACAAAAACTCCTCGGCGCCGCGGCTTATCATTTTTTTATGAAACCCGATATCGTCGGGCGTAAGCTCCGCCTGACATTCAAAGCAGGTCATATTTATTCGGAAATCGTGCAGAGATACACGGCGCAGTCGTGCCCCTCAAGCTTTAACTGCATGAACTCTTTTTTGACGCCGATACACTCGCCGGTAAAAGCGTCGGTCATCTTGAGGCCCAGACCGGACGCGGCGGTGATGCCGATATTTTCGAAATAGAGGGGAACGTTACAGTCGCAGTCAAAAAGGTTTACGAACATGACCGCCAGCTCGTTGTCTGACAGGAGCTTGGCGAAAACAAGGGACTGGTCGTTGCTTTTAGAGACGATGAACGCCGGACGCGCCTCCTCGTCCTGATTGATTCTAAGGAGCGTTTTATTCTTGACAAGCGCGAGCATATCCGGCCGGATGCTCCGGATATCGCAGCCGAGCATGAGCGGCGCGCTGAACATACACCAGAGCGCGAACTGGGTTTTGTAATCGGTTTCGTCGCAGCCGGTCGAGCCGACATTGCCCTTGCCGAACATGCCGACGGTCAGCATATCGATGTCGTTGAAGCAGCCGGCGGCCGAATAGGCGAGATTGTCAATCTGACTCAAGGCAATTTCCTTGAACGAACGAAAGCTGTCGTTGATGTCGCCGGTCGAGCGGTACATATGCGCCCCCGCCGAGCGGATCCATTTGTTCACGTCGTCGCTGCCCCAGTTGCACGCAGAAAAGAGAATATCGCGTCCGGCAGCCCTGAGAGCCAGCCCCATGCGGCGGTAAAGCGTCGGGCCGTCGGCGTTAGAGGGCTTGTAGCAGTAGTCGTATTTCAGAAAATCCGCGCCGTATTCCGCAAAGGTTTTCGCGTCGAGAAATTCATGGTCGAAGCTTGCCGGATAATCCGCGCAGGTGCGCGTTCCGGCGCAGGAGTACATACCGAATTTCAGACCCTTGGAGTGGACATAATCGCTGACGGTTTTCATGCCGTTCGGAAATTTTGCCTTATCGGGAACGATTTTTCCGGTGACGGTATCGCGCTCGCGCTCACTCCAGCAGTCGTCGATGACGAGATATTCGTAACCGACCTCGGTCAGTCCGCTTTCTACCATGGCGTCGGCGGTTTCCATAATGACGCTTTCGCTGATATTCTCACCAAAAGTATTCCAGGTATTGAAGCCCATCGGCGGTTTTTTTGACAGCATAAAAAAACTCCTTTTTTATGGATAATCATAACAAATTCATATGAAAAATACAAGGGCTCCGGCGAAAAAAGCCGGAGCCATGAAAAGATTTTATTCAGTCTGAAAAGACGTTGTCGATAATTTCGATGTCGGTCATCATATCCACAAAGTTTATCGGTCCGCGGTGCCCGAAGCTCCCGATAAAGGTGTTGCCGTGTATTTTCACATGATGGTGCGGGGCGTTGCCGTGGTTGCCGATGGCCGGAGCGTGAGAGTAACCGTGAAACACGCAGTTTTTGATTTCGATTTGGCGGCAGACAGTTCTGTCCGGACTAAAAAGCACCTCGCCGCCGCGCCCGACTATAGGGCCGTAGCTGCCGATGGCGGCGTAGTCTAGCTGAACCTGCTCGCCCTTATCGGAATCGGTCGAATAGGACGCCTCGAAAATGCAGCCGTCAACGACGACGTTTTCGCTGGAATTGATTTCGATATAGTGCCACAGGCAGCCGTTTTTGAACACGCATTTTTTAATGACTATGTTTTTGGCGTGACAGGTGTTCATCATCGTGATACGTATGTCAATGTCCTTGTTGCCGTCGAAACACGCGCCGTCAACAACCGCGTCATGGCAGGCGGTATAACCCTCCTGCTCCGGTTCTGTATAGCTTGCCAGCAGATACCGGTGGGAGCCGTCGTCGTTCCCGCGCAGGAGCACGGCGCCGTCACAGAAACGCAATGTCTGATGTGAATAAAAAATCAGACAGGCCGTCGTTTTATAAACGCCTTTTGGAAAAACGATTTCGCCGCCGCTGTCTTTCAGGCTGTCAAGCGCGTTTTGCAGCGCGTCCGTGTCGTCGGCTATGCCGTCGCCTACGGCGGAAAAGTCTTTTTTTACATCTATCATAGCCGCTCCTCAGGTCTTAGCCTTTGACTCGCAGTATAAGCAGCGGTAGACGCGGTTCTCCGGGTCGGTCAGCTTAAAAACGTGGGGCAGCTCGCGCTCGGCGGAGGTGATACAACGCGGGTTGTTGCAGACGATGACGTTGGTCACACGCTGGGGGAGAGCCAGCTGCTTTTTTTCAATCAGCTTGCCGTTTTTGATATAGTTGACCGTCAGCTCGGGGTCGATATAGCCGAGAACGTCGAGATTCAAGTCAATCAGAGAATCGATCTTGATGACATCCTTGCGCCCGCGCTTCTTGCTGGCGGCGTTCTTGATGATCGCCACCTGACAGTCGAGCGCTTCGAGATTCAATATGCGATAGATGTCCATCGCCTTTCCGGCTTCGATGTGGTCGATGACGATGCCGTTCTGAATTGAGTCTATAATCATGTCAGTCCACCTCCAGCAGTTTTAATATCAATGCCATGCGGATATATTTGCCGTATAAAACCTGCTTGAAATAGCAGGCGCGCGGGTCGCTGTCCACGCTGACGGAAATTTCGTTGACGCGCGGCAGGGGGTGCATGACGCATAAGTCCTTTTTGGCGGCTATGAGCTTTTGCGGGGTCAGTATGTAGCTGTCCTTTAAGCGGATGTAGTCGGCCTCGTTGAAGAAGCGCTCGCGCTGAACGCGCGTCATGTAGAGAATATCGAGGCGTCCCATGACGGCGTCGAGCGAAACGGTCTCCTCGTAGGCGGCGCCGCACTTGTCGAGGACGTTCTGCTTCATGTATTCGGGAAGCTTCAATTCCTCGGGGGAGACAAGGACAAAGCGCACGTTTTCATAGCGCGAGAGGGCGATGATCAATGAGTGCACCGTCCGCCCGAATTTCAGGTCGCCGCAGAGACCGACAGTCAGCCCCGAAAAGCGTCCTTTCTCACGGTGGATGGTGAGCAGGTCGGCTAACGTCTGGGTCGGGTGGTTGTGCCCGCCGTCTCCGGCGTTGATGACCGGCACATTCACGGCGTTCGCCGCGACTAAGGGCGCGCCCTCCTTCGGGTGGCGCATGGCGATGATGTCGGCGTAGCAGCTGACCGTGCGTGCCGTATCCGACACGCTCTCACCTTTAGAAGCCGAGCTGCTGCCCGCTTCTGAGAATCCGAGGCAGTTGCCGCCCAGATCAAACATGGCGGACTCAAAGCTCAGGCGTGTGCGCGTCGAAGGCTCGAAAAATAACGTGGCAAGCTTCTTGCCTTTACATTTATCGACATAATCCGACGGGTGGTCGATGATGTCCTCCGCCCGCTTGATCAGCGCGGAAATCTCGTCGGTGCTCAGATCCGCAATATCAATTAAACTCCTCATTCTTATGATCATCCTTTCTTTACGAGGCGGAAGTTTTGTCCGGTCGGCTTAAGCCGATTCGCATCTTCACCTACGATACGAAAGGACAAAACTTCGGGTTGAAAGATTCATCTTTCAACCTAGTACCGTGTAACATCTAAAGATTTACAATTAGCTGCAAGTATTTTTTCATCCTTCAAGGCGGACGCCACTGCTTTGCTTGGCGCAAAGCAAGAAGGACAACGACGGTGGACGGAAAAAGACGCCGCAGGGAATGTAAAGATTTAGGTGTTACAAGGTACTAGCCCCCTTTTGAATCCATGACTCGTCCGCGGGATTGTCCCTGAAGGCGATGAGCCGCCGGATATTTTCCGCTGCGATATACCCTTCCTTTGCCGCCACCTCGGCGACAATATCGAAGGTTGTAAGGCTAATGTTCTTTACACCTGCGGCGGCAAGCCTTTCGAGTCCTTTTTTCATATTGTAGGTAAATATCGAGGCGATGCCGAGCACCTCGGCGCCCGCTTCGCGCAGCGCTTCGACCACTTCAACGACACTGCCGCCCGTCGAGATCAAATCTTCAATGACGACGACACTCTGTCCCTTAAGAAGGCGTCCCTCAATGCGGTTTTCCCGTCCGTGATCCTTGTTGCCCGAACGGACATAGCCCATCGGCAACCCGAGCAGGTGCGCCGTTATAGCCGCGTGGGCGATGCCGGCGGTGCTCGTGCCCATGAGCACCTCGCAGTCCGGATAATGCTCTTGAATGATTTGCGCCAATCCTTGCTCGACGTCCGTTCTGACCGCGTGGTCGGACAGCGTCAGCCGGTTGTCGCAGTAGACGGGGCTCTTGATGCCGCTTGCCCAAGTAAACGGCTCCTCCGGACGGAAGAATACCGCGCCGATTTTAAGTAAATCCTTTGCTATACGCTCCTTCATTTTTTCACTCCTTCACAGGT
>CAYYFY010000060.1:0-8954 GCA_964471035.1 uncultured Eubacteriales bacterium | reverse complement strand
CTTGTTAAAAAAATAAAAGATATAAAAAATCGGCTAAAATATGTCGCGGTCATATCTTAGCCGATTTTTTATCTTTTTTCTTCTTCGTTATGCCCTTTTTTCGCTTTGCCCTGTATCTCCGGCACAGGCTTAACCTCGTTTTTCGGAAAATGACTCTTTTTGTTACTCTCGGTGCCGTGCGGCTCCTTCGGATCCGGACGGCGCATACCCGCTTTTGCCATATAAAAAACCTCCTTGCCGTTATGTTTTACGGCAAGGAGATGCTTTATTCAGAATTTACGCTTTTCCGGCGCAGCCGAGGACGGTTTCAATTTTGTGCGCGACCATGTCCTTAATCGCCGTGCGCGCCGGAGTCAGATACTGGCGCGGGTCGAAGTGCGACGGATTTTCCGCCATATATTTACGGATAGCAGCCGTCATCGCCAGACGCAGGTCGGAGTCGATGTTGATTTTGCAGACCGCCTTTTGCGCGGCCTTTCTCAGCTCGCTCTCCGGAATGCCGATGGCGTTGTCCATTTTTCCGCCGTATTGATTGATTTCATCGACGAACTCCGGAATGACCGAAGACGCGCCGTGCAAAACAATGGGGAAGCCGGGCAGCTTCTTTTCGACTTCCTCAAGGATGTCGATACGGATTTTCGGGTCCTGTCCGGGCTTGAACTTGAACGCGCCGTGGCTCGTGCCGATGGCGATTGCCAGCGAATCGACGCCGGTTCTGGTGACAAAATCGTAGACCTCATCGGGTTTTGTGTAGGAGGAGTCCTCGTCGGAGACCTGAACGTCGTCCTCAACACCCGCGAGCCGCCCGAGCTCGCCCTCGACGACGACGCCGTGCGCGTGCGCGTACTCTACGACCTTTTTGGTCAGCGTGACATTCTCCTCATATGAATGGTGCGAGCCGTCAATCATGACCGACGTAAAGCCGCCGTCGATGCAGGACTTGCAGACCTCAAAATCCGCGCCGTGGTCGAGATGCAGCGCGATGGGCAGACCCGACTCGATAAGCGCGGCTTCAACCAGCTTTACAAGATAGGTATGGTTGGCGTACTTGCGCGCGCCGGCGGAGACCTGAAGAATCAGAGGCGCGTTTTTCTCCTGTGCCGCTTCGACAATTCCCTGAATAATCTCCATATTGTTGACGTTAAAGGCGCCGACGGCATAACCGCCCGCGTACGCTTTCTTGAACATTTCCGTTGTGGTTACTAAGGGCATTTTTTTATTCATCCTTTCGGTTTTTTTACAAATTCAGACAGTCTCTTCCTGAAAATTCAGGCAGATCGTGTCACGCGCAGATGTAAGGTGAGTAAACTTTACACCCGCCGCCTCAAACATTCGTCTCGACGCCTCGGTCGCCGGGGTGCCCGCGTACTTGTCGCTGAGGTACACAACCTCGCGGATACCGCTCTGTATGATGGCTTTGGCGCATTCGTTGCACGGAAACAGCGCCACATACATGGTACTTCCGGTCAGATTCGCGCCGCGGCAGTTCAGAATGGCGTTGAGCTCGGCATGACAGACGTAAGGGTACTTCGTGTCAAGTATATCCCCTTGACGCTCCCACGGAAACTCGTCGTCGTTGCAGCCGCGCGGCAGCCCGTTATAGCCCATGGACAGTATCCGTTTTTCGGGGCTGACGATACACGCGCCCACCTGCGTGTTGGGGTCCTTGCTCCGGCGGGCGGACAAAAGCGAGATCCCCATGAAATATTCGTCCCACGAAATATAATCTTCTCTCTTTGCCAAAACGCTTCCCCCTCACATTATTGTTATTATACATAGTGATCGCTTATATTTCAATAGCTTTTTCGTAAACAGTCGAAAATTAAATCATATTGCGTTTAATGAAATATAAATTGCCGGCTTCGTGGTATCTTTATACGGGAGGCTTTTGTATGACCGACATTCTGTACTGTTTTGACACCGAGGACTTCACCTCGAACACCTCCGCAAACGCTATCGCGGACTTAGCGCGTACTCTGACGAAGGAAGGCGTTCGGGCTTGTTTTTGCCTGACGGGGCTGCTCGCGCGCCAGCTTGTCCTGTGGGGCAGAAACGACGTTTTGGAGGCTCTGAAGGCTCATGAAATCGGTCTGCACTCGTTCGGACACTCGTTTCACCCGACGATCAACGAATATACCGACCGCGAGGATTTTTATGAAGCGTATTTCCGATGTTTAAGCGAGGAGACGCTCGCGGCCGATTACATCCAAAAAGCGACCGGAACAAAGGATTTTTTCGCCGCCGTGCCGCCGGGCAACAGCTTTTCCTACGCGGCGATGTACACCTACGCCGATATGGGCATCCCCGCCTACTGCGACACCGTCTGCGATACGGAGGACGGACAGGGCGTCTGGTATTGCAATATGTACCATATGGACTATGTCCGATCGTTTGAGTCGATGTTTTACGGAGGCGAAGAATTCGACGAGGACGCGTTTATCGAACAGCTGGCGGGACGGCGGCGCGCCATTCTCTACAACCACCCGAATATGATGGTCTGCCGCGAATTCTGGGACAAACTCAACTACGACCGCGAAAACAAGTATCCGTTCGGACAGTGGAAGGAGTGTGAGCGGCGCTCGTCAATGGAAATCGAAACATTCAGGAACGGCTTGATTCATCTGACGCGGCGGCTTAAATCCGACAACCGGTTCCGCTTCAGGAGCGTTGAGGAGACCGTTGGCGACGCCGGTTTCCATCGGAAAAGAACCGTGACGCGCGGTATGCTGCCCGCCGTGCGCGAAAGCCTGAAAAATCACCTGTGGCCGATTGCCGAACCCGTTTCCGTAAGCGTGTCCGACATCTTTGACGCCTGCGAATTTTTTATAAAGCATGAGAACGAAAACGCGTTTACGCCGGACAAAACCTACGGCTTCCTGTATGCGCCCTCTAAGGCGGAGAATACGTTTTCTGTACCGGCAAACGCGCTTGACGAGGCGGTGCGCTCCATGAAGCGCGACCGTTTCATCCCGCATGAATTTTTGCTCTGCGGCGAAATACTCGGTCCGGCTGATTTGCTGTTTTTGATGCTCGATTTTCTATGCGGCGAAAAAGAGCTGACCGTTAACCCTAAAGAACAATGCGTATCTCCCGACCTGTTCCCGCGGCTTAAAAACCTCTCGCTCAAGGGCTCATGGATTCATTCCGACAGCTTTGAGGACGCCTACTTAAGCAATCGGTTGAAACTCCAGTGCTGGACTATGCGATTTTGATTAAAAAGTTTAAAAACCATATGGAAAACTGTTGCAATTATATTAAAATAATGTTACTATTATTAATGTAAAAACAAAAGGAGGAATAATTATGCTCAAAAAGGCACTGGCGCTCGTCCTCGCGTTCACTCTCATTTTCTCGGTCATGACCGTTTCGGTATACGCCGAAGATGAAGTCACCGCGACCGCGTCATCCTCAACGGAGGACATACTGAATCAATACCTCAATATGTTCCTCGACAAATTCGTACAGTTTATACTCTCTTATCTGAACCTCGTCATACCGAAAGAAGATTGGCCGAGCCTTTCCGAATATGTCCCGACCGATTTCTATACGGGTACCGCCGATTTTGACGCACAAGCGGAAAACGACGGCAATTGGAACGTCGGCTATGCTTCCGCCTCGCTGCTCGAAGGGCAGGACATCCTCGACGGCAAGCACTATATGGGCGGTCAGCTTGTGGTTGACAAACCCAAAGTAGCCACCGGTATCATTGACGATCAGCGCGTGCGTACCTTCGCCATCAGCGACGGCTCCGACGGAATCGCCGTCTTCGCCGTAATCGACGGCTACGCGCTCTGCAGCGGCGACGTCAACTCCATCCGCGCCCTTCTCAGAGATTTTGCCGTCGATAACAACATCGTCAGCATCAACGTCTCCGTGCTTCACCAGCACAGCTGCGTCGATACGCTCGGCATGAACGGCGAGCTGTTCTTGGACCTTTTCAACAATACCGCTGTCCACGCCGGCCTTATGGAAGGTGATATCTTAAGCGGCCGCAACCCTGAATTCATGGCAAACCTCCATCAGGTTACCGCCCAGACCATTAAAGACGCCGTCGCCGACATGAAACCCGGCACGCTGTATTACGGCAACGTGGACGCCTCCGATTTTATCCACGATAAGCGCGAACCCAATGTTTTTGACCCGAACCTGAACCGTCTTCGTTTTGATCCGGACGATCAAACAGTCAAAGACACTTGGATCGTGTCGGCAGGCATACACTATGTCGGCATGGGTACAGACTCTGTCGAAGTCACCGGCGATTATCCGTACTACATCGACAAAGCCGTCAAAGAAAAGTATGACGCCAACCTTGTTCTCATCAACGGCGCTCAGCTTGCCATTTCGATCAACAACATTTTCGCCGTTGAAGGCAATACCCGGATCGATAACTGCGCGGCTTTCGGCGTCGGCTATGCCGATCGCCTGAACTCCATCAGCAATGAGGAAATCGTTTCCCCGCTGCTCAACATCCGCTTTACGAAGGTGTATTTCCCCGTCAGCGCGCAGGTTCTGACGCTGGCAGCGAACGTCGGGCTCTTTGCCACGACGGTTGCCGTAAATGATGATGGCACCTATGTCATGATCTCCGAGATGGGTTATCTCGAGATCGGCGACAAGCTTGCCATCAGCACGGCTCCGGGCGAAATAGATCCCGCGATCGTCTACGGCGGCGTGACCGCCGCGGAGGACACCTGGACCGGCGAAAGCTGGACTTACCCCTCCATGCAGGACTATATCGCCGCTACGGGCAGAAAGCTGCTCGTCTGGGGTCTTATGAACGACGAGGTCGGCTACATCCTCGCTGATAACGACTATCGCTCGATGTTCACCGAAAACGAGGAAATCAACGCTTCGAGCGACAAAGCCGGATCCACCGCCATCAAAGCGTTTATGGCTATGTATGATGAAATTTACGCGGTACCGGCCTGAATATTGAGCGGATTTTCCTATTGACAGCCTTGCTAATAAACGTATATAATTTTCCCATATAAACGGCAAGGGCGCCGCTCCCAGTGGCGCCCTGTCGTGTTTTAAAGGAGACTTTTACTATGGGCAATGTGATCGAGATTTTCGGAAGCATGGTATTTTCGGATACCGTGATGAAACAGCGCCTTCCCAAGGAAACGTATAAGTCCTTACAGAATACCTCTAAAAACGGCAGGCATCTCGATATAAACGTCGCCAACATTGTCGCCAACGCCATGAAGGACTGGGCTATTGAGAAGGGCGCCACGCACTTTACCCACTGGTTTCAGCCGCTGACCGGCATCACCGCCGAAAAGCATGACAGCTTTATCTCCCCCACCGAGGACGGCAAGGTCATTATGGAATTCTCGGGCAAGGAGCTTGTCCGCGGCGAACCCGACGCGTCGAGTTTTCCTTCGGGAGGACTGCGCGCCACCTTTGAGGCCAGAGGCTATACCGCGTGGGACCCGACCTCGTATGCCTTTATCAAGGACGACACCCTGTATATACCGACGGCGTTCTGCTCCTACGGCGGCGAGGCGCTCGACAAAAAAACGCCCCTGTTGCGTTCAATGGAGACTATTAACCGCGAGGCTCTGAAGATTTTGAAGCTTTTCGGCAACAATGAGGTCACCTCCGTCAGGACGACCGTAGGTCCCGAGCAGGAATATTTTTTGATTGATAAAGCGATGTACGACAAGCGCAAGGACATCATTTTTACCGGACGCACGCTGTTCGGTGCCAAGCCTCCGAAGGGTCAGGAGCTGGAGGATCACTATTTCGGCTCCATCAAGCCGCGCGTCGCCGCGTTCATGAAGGAGCTTGACGAGGAGCTTTGGAAACTCGGCATCTTAGCCAAGACTGAGCATAACGAGGCCTCCCCCGCGCAGCACGAGCTGGCGCCTATTTATACGACGACGAACATCGCCGCCGACCACAATCAGCTCACCATGGAGCTTATGCAAAAAATTGCGCGCCGTCACGGCATGGTCTGCCTGTTGCACGAAAAACCGTTTGCCGGCGTCAACGGCAGCGGCAAGCACAACAACTGGTCGCTGTGTACCAACACCGGCGTTAATCTTCTTGAGCCCGGCGAAACCCCGCACGAGAACGCGCAGTTCTTACTCTTTCTCTTCGCGGTCATCAAAGCTGTGGACGACTATCAGGATTTACTGCGCATCTCTGTCGCCGGCGCGGGAAACGACCACCGTTTGGGCGCCAACGAAGCGCCTCCCGCTGTACTGTCGGTCTTTCTCGGCGACGAGCTGACCGCCATATTAAACGCTCTCGAATCCGGCACACCCTACGATGCCAAAGAAAAAGAGCAGCTAAAAATCGGCGTCCACACGCTGCCGCGTTTCCCGAAAGACACCACTGACCGCAACCGCACCTCCCCGTTCGCTTTCACGGGCAATAAGTTTGAGTTCCGTATGCCCGGGTCGAGCGTTTCCATCTCCGACGCCAATGTCGTACTCAACACGGCGGTCGCCGAGGAGCTGAAGGAGTTTTCGGAAATTCTCGGACAAGCCGATGATTTCGATACGGCGCTCGATACGCTGATCAAAAAGACGATCAATGAACACAAACGCATCATCTTCAACGGTAACGGCTACAACGGGGACTGGCTGGCTCAAGCTGAAAAACGCGGGCTGCTCAATCTGCGTACCACGCCGGACTGTATCCCTTACCTCATCAAGGATAAAAATATCGCGCTGTTCACCTCCCACAAGGTCTTTACTGAAACGGAGCTGCGTTCCCGCTACGATATTCTGCTGGAAGGTTATTGCAAGATCATGGCTATCGAGGCGCAGACGATGCTTGATATGGTCATGCGGGACATTCTCCCTGCTGTCACGGCATATTCGAAGGTACTCGCCGACACAGCTGCCGCCAAGAAAGCCTTTAAGGACGTTTTATGTCTTTACGAAGAGGAACTGCTTGTGAAGCTGTCGTCGCTCAGCGCGTCGCTCTACGAAAAGAAGAATGTTCTTGAGGAAGCTGTTATAAAGGCGCGGGCTACCGAAGATGTCAAGAAAGCCGCCGACCTGTACAGGGATGAGGTATTATCCGCGATGGGTGAGGTCAGGCTCTTTGCCGATGAGCTCGAAACGCTGACGGCGAAGGATTACTGGCCGTTTCCGACTTACTGCGACCTGCTGTTCGGGGTATAAAAAACGAAAAGTTTTTGTTCACTTTTTTCAAAAAGTGACAGGGTAGCGCCGCAGCGAGCGAAACCTTTAAACCCTCCAAAAGCGCAGGAGGGGCAGAACCTACCAACCAATACTCTAAGGTTATAACGGGGAACCCTCGCCGGGGGTTCCCCGCCGTATTCTTTAATTAAAACTCTTGACAAAAAAGTTTTTGTTCACTTTTAAAAACCGAGATAAAACATGTAGAACGCGAGCACCAAAATCAGCGTGCCCATAACAATGTTCAGCGCTTTGCTGAATTTACCGAATTTTTCGCTCTGCGAAAGCTTTCTCACAAAACCGACCGACGTGCCGAATAAAACCGCCAGCGCGCCGTGGCCAATAGCGTAGAGCAACAACAGTATAATTCCCCAGACCACACTCCCCTTACCGGCTACCAGCGCCAACAGCGCGACGAGCGCCGGCGTCGAGCAGGGCGTTGAAAACAGACCGCCTAATAGTCCCGCTATGAACGCGCCGAACGCGCCCGTCCGTTTCGCTTTCGATGTCAGATACGTCGAGGGAATGATATTGAAAATCCCCCACGTCTGGAGCGTCATCAGTATCATTAATATACCGAGGATGATATACCACCATTTCGCTCCCTGTCCGAGGACTTCTCCGAACAGCGACGCGGCGGCTCCGAGAACTGTAAAGGTCACCGCCATGCCCGCCACATAGAGCAGCGATAGTCTCAGCGCCTTCTTTGTACTGTTCTCAGACGCGCCCCCGACAAACGCGATGACCAGCGGCAGCGTCGAAAGGCAGCATGGCATCAGCGATGAGAGTACACCCGCCAATACGGCGGCAATCGGCGCGAGCCAAAAACTCTCTTCCAGCAGAGCCGACAGGGTTTCCAGCAGCTGCGTCATGTCATTTCAGCCCCATCTCCGCGAAAACTGCCCGCAAATCGCTTTCCTCTAAATAGCCGACATGCAGCGTATAGCTCTGCCCGTCTTTCGTGTACGTGTCAAACCGGAGCCGCTGCTTTATCGTGTCACTCGGTTTATAAGCCGTACCGTCGGCATTGAAAAACGCCTGCGTCGGGTAGGCGGAAAGCTTGAACCCTTTCATCGCGTCGGGATATTTTTCAATATCCACATACATAATCAGCGCCTTGCCCGCCCATTCCTTGTGGAGCAATTCAAGAGTCGGCTCAAGTCTCTGACACCAGATACATCCCTCATAGCCGAAATCAATCATAAAAGGTATACCGTATCCCTTGAGAGCGGCCAGATCGACGCCGGTGACATTCAGCGGCATAGCGGCGGCGTTGCCCGACGACGGGGAAGTGTTCGTCGTCGTCGGATTATCCTTTTTGTCCTTAACAATATAAATCCCCGTTATGACGACAACAATTAAAGCCACAATAACCACTTGAAACGCACGCTTATTCATAAAAAATCCTCCATTGTCCTATTTCTTGACACTGTGAGCGTCAACCAATCACTAATTTATATATATGAATGCTTCTGATATAAATATAGGCCATCAACGATGGCCTTTTCTGTGACCGCGTCACATCAACGTCAGGTATCTACAGCAAATGTCTTTCAGAGCGTGGATGCCCGTCTCGGAAACCGAATAACAAACCATTTTCCCGCACCGTACGCCGTCGACGATTCCCGACTCGCAGAGAATTTTCATATGATGCGACAGTGTCGGCTGACCGATGTCGAGCTCCTTTAATAAACAAATTATCTCTAAGGATTTAATAATAAGAAAATTTACCTCCTCCAGTTTAAAAAATCAATGTATAAATAAGCGAGTCTCATCAACAGCAATAAAATTAAAAGAGTT
>CAYYFY010000059.1:0-9115 GCA_964471035.1 uncultured Eubacteriales bacterium | reverse complement strand
AAATCCTGCCCGTCGGACGTCGTGCCGACAACCAGCTGCGTGTCAATATTCATCCGCGTCAGCAGCAGCTGAAACGCGGCAGAATACCCGCTGCAGGAGGCTTTCCCCTGCACGAGCGCCCCATAAGCGCAGGTTTCGCTCCAAATCTCGGTATCGGTATAGACGCAGTGTTCGATGATGTAGTCATGGACATACAGCTCTCTCTCGTATTCGCCTTTGAGCTTCGACGCCGCGGCAACCACCGCGTCCGCCGCTTTTTCAAGCTGATCCGTCTTTTTCTTACAACCCGCCAGATCATTGGTGTATGTCGGTACAAAGTAGAACTTTTTTCCTACCGCGGACAAGGTGCAGTGATAACCGAGGCACAGCATATCGGGATTGTCGTAGATGAGCGCCGTCAGCACGCCGCTCAGCTGCTCCTCGGTAAGCTGCGGAATTCTGATCTTTTCCGGATGTGTAGGGATGTTCTGTAAAATCAAAGCGTACGCTTGTTTTTGGGTTTCGTCAAGCGCCTCATAGCAGTGGCGGAAGCACCCCTGTCCCTTGCCGCTTACCGGCACGGTATAGTTTTCAAGCTCCTCGGTATTCCACAGGACTTCGTCGATAATCCCCTTTGCGGTGCCGGATGTGACCGCGTAATACGCGAGAGCGATTGCCAGAATGAACGTCAGTAACGATAATCCTTTTTTCATGATGAACTCTCCTTCGTTACGGGAGGCGTCAGATTGTTCACAACGGCGATCGGTCCCTTATCCGCAGACAGCGCGAACGCGTCGACCGCGGACTTGGCGCCGGCGAAATCGAGCGCGGAGATATCGCTTTTCACAGAATTAATCAGCGCGCTGAAAACCTCCTCGGAACGGGATGCGAGTTTAGGCTCACAATACGTTTTTATCGCCGCGGCGAGCAGCGCCGCGTTCTCTTTAGCCGCCTCCTCAAAACCGTAGGCGGTCAGATTATATTTGATAAGCCGAAGCACCGTATCGGGCGCGAGCAGCTGCACTCCGGCGGGCAGCTCGAGCACGAGGTTTTCAGTCTTGCAATGAATGGCTTTCGTCATTTTTATTTTCAGGTCGCCGAGCGTTTTCAGGCAGTTGATCAGCCCGGTATCGGTCATGACGACGTATTTGTCCGCGGCAAAGCCCGCCACAGTGGCGGCAGCCTTTTTAAGCTCCTCAGCCCCGCCCGATAAATACACCTTTGCAAGCGTTGTCTTTATACCGTCCGGCGCAACGTCTTTATCCGGTGCCAGCGGCAGCACGCCGACGCTTCTTGTGCTCATGTCGGCGGCGACATAAAAGATTCCCCTGACCGTTTTACCGTCATCCGAGGTATGGACGATTAAAAAGACGGCGCCGCCGGTTATAGGCTCTGTCGTGCTCTCCGTTATCAGCGAGGAGGAATCCTTTGTGGATTCGGTCGTACGGACCATGCCGCTCAAATCAAAATCATACGCTCTGAGCAGCATAAGGAACGATACGGCGCCTAATATCAGGGAAAAACATAAAAAAGCCAAGGCAAAACGCCGTTTGTTTTTGCTCTTTTGCGCCTTCTGGCTTTGAAACACAAGTCCCTTTTTTCTGTCGCGCATCGTACCGCTCCTATAAAATATACATAAATTATATATAATTATATCCCGTTTCGTCCAAAAACTCAATACAAAAAACAAAAATCCCGAGAAAACATAACCGCGTCCTTTCAAGCATACAAATGAATTGACAGCTTCAAAGGAGGGTTTGTTTTGAAAGACTACGTCGATGTCAGAGCGGTAGAATTGGGAAAATATATAGTCAGCCACAAAGCGACCGTAAGAAACGCGGCTAAAGAGTTCGGTATCAGTAAATCGACGGTACACGCCGATGTCACCGTTCGCCTGAAAAGGCTCAATCCGCAGCTTTTCTGCGAGGTGCGCGAGATATTAAACGTAAACAAGGAGGAACGACATATTAGGGGCGGCATCGCCACAAGGGAAAAATATCGGGAATACAGTCTGCGATGACCGAATGACGGCGCCTGACGCCGTCTTTTGTTTGACAATACCTATACAATATTATATAATTACGGCAGGAGGCGATCGGTATGCGCCGGAAAATCGCGAAAGGTTTTTTGCTGCTCCTGTCTTTTTTCTTGCTCTGTGCGCCGCTTGACGTCCTTGCCTCGGCGCAGGACGCCGCGTATCAAAAAATCGTTTTACATAATCAAACGCAGTGCGACCGTCAGATAACCGGCGACGACGCGCTATATTCGCTCGTGCTGCCGGACTACACGGACAACATCGACAGCGACAGTCCTTCGATTATCACGGCGGCGGCGGCTATCACTAAAAACTGCCGCACCGATTATGAAAAAATTAAGGCTGTCCACGACTGGACGGCGGACAACCTATACTATGATCTCGACTACTATTACGGCTATACGGGCGGCACCTATGCGCTCGCCTCCGACGTACTCAAGTACAGATACGCCGTCTGCGAGGGGTACTCGAACCTCTTCACCGCCCTTCTGCGCAGTGTCGGCATTCCGGTCAAAGGCGTTTTGGGGTATTCCATCGCCGGCGGGGGAAAATGGAGCGAGGAGCTCGTATCAGGTCCCGCCGGAGATCTGCCCAACCACAAATGGAACATGGTCTACTGCGATGACCGATGGCTGATCCTCGACGTCACCTGGGACTCGACGAACTTTCGCAGGGGCGGCGTCAAAACAGGCGGCGGCGGAATTGTGAACGATTTTTTCGACCTCAGTATCGAAAAGCTCTCCTTTGAGCACAAGATCATCGGTCTTGACGTCGGCACCCCGTTTTTCAACAGGGACGGCGGTCTTAAGTACACGCTGTGTCCGGACGGAACGCTGTCGGTCACCGGCTTAATCGCCGCCGACGCCAAAAAGACGGTTATTCCCACCTATATTGGCGGCAAGCCGGTTTATGAAATCGCCGTCGGCGCGTTTTCCGGCTGCGGCGCATTACAGAGCGTGATTGTTTCTACGGGTATTTCGTCCATAGGCGACCGCGCGTTTTTTGATTGCGCGGCACTGACTAAAATCTATATCCCGCCCTCTGTGACGGCGCTCGGCTATCTCTCGGTCGGCTATAACCAAAGCGGCGCCGACGTTTCGGCTGAACGCTCCGGAGTTCTGACCGTCTACGGCGCGTCGGGCAGCGCAGCCGCGCATTACGCGGCAACCGCGGGGCTGCCCTTTATTGACGCCTATACGAAGCTTAAGCTGTCGGGTGGCGCCGAACTTACGGCGCTCACGCCGTTTTCAGGACAGCTTACCGCCAACTGCAGTTCAACGGCAATGTATGACGACGCGCGCTCCTCATTCGGCGCACGTGACCTCATGGCTTACAGACTGTCGCTCGGCGGGGGTGTTGTGCCCGACGGCTTTCTCTCCCTGTCCCTGCCGCTGCCCGCGGGCTTTAACACATCGTATGTGCGCCTTTTCAGGCTCGACGCCGCCGGCAATAAAACGGAATTGCCGTTTTCGCTCAAAGTCGGCTTGCTGACATTTACGGACATGGCTTCGAGCGCCGACTATGTCATCGCCGAGGTAACAGACAAACCCTTTTTATCGGGAGATATTGACGACAGCGGCTCGATCACTGTCACTGACGCCCGTCTCGCGCTGCGCGCCACCGCCTCTTTAACGGCGCTGACACCGGTCAGGAAAGCGGTCGCCGATTATGACGGCGTCGGTTCCTTAACGGTTCTTGACGCGCGCGCGCTTTTACGCACCGCCGCGGGTATAGCATAAATATTTCTTTTTTAACACGGTTTTTTCGCCCTTTATCTGGCAATACTCTTGTCGGAGATGATGCCATATGGGTAAAAGAACCGTTTCGTCTTTTGCCGTTTTCTGCGTAGTACTCTTTTCGCTTATTATGCGCCTGTATCTGCTGGCCGACAGCGGTATCGCTTCCGCTTCACAGCAGAACAGCACAAAAACGATAACGGTCGGCACGTCGCGCGGTATGATCTATGACCGAACCATGGCGCCTCTCGTCGGCGCAGCCGGTTACGACCTCGCCTGCGTGCTGCCGACTGCCAGAGCTTTGACCGCGCTCAAAGAAACTTTAAGTGACGAAGAATTCGCCGCGCAGTCCGAAAAGCTTAAGAACGGCTCGCTCGTCACCTTTAAGACGGCGGCGGGTGAAGCTCTTAAGCAATGTCAGGATATTGCCGTCTTAAAGATTTACGACCGCTACGGCGCCGACAAGCTTGCTCCGCATGTGATCGGGTATCTCGGCGCGGACGCGGCGGGCGCTTTCGGCGCGGAAAAATGCTACAATACCTTTTTATCCGAAAACGGCGGGAGCCTCACACTGGCCTACAGCGCCGACGCCTTAGGCAGGGTGCTGGGTGGTGTCGAAGCTGAGGTGCGCAATAATAATTACGCCTCGAAAGCCGGTATTAAGCTCACATTAGACGCGACGATCCAAAAAATCACCGAGGACGCGCTGAAAAACGCGGGATTCATCACGGGCGCGGCTGTCGTCCTCAATGTCAATAACGGAAAGGTTTTAGCGCTCGCTTCATTTCCCGCCTTTGACCCAAACAACGTCGCCGCCGCGCTCAAGGACACAAACGCTCCGTTTGTCAATCGGGCGCTGACCAATTACAGCGTCGGCTCTGTGTTCAAAATCGTCGCCGCCGCCGCCGCGCTCGAAAGCGGCGTTTCGCCCGATTACGCCTATTGCTGCACCGGCTCCTGCGTACAGAGCGGCACGCGCTTTTACTGCCATAACCGCGACGGTCACGGCACTTTGACGATGAAGGAAGCGTTTGCCGTCTCCTGCAATACGTATTTTATCAACCTCGCCTTACAGCTCGACAGAAACGTCTTACTCCAGACGGCTGAAACGCTCGGTTTTTCCCGTTCCCTTTCGTTGATGGACGGCTACGCCTCGGACAAAGCAATACTTCCCGACCTGTCGGCGCTTGACAGCGACGCGGCTGTCGCCAATTTCGCTTTCGGACAGGGCACGCTTTTAGCGACGCCTGTTCACCTTGCCGCCTGTTATTTAGTGGCGGCGGACGGCGGCACCTATTATGAGCCGACACTTTTCGAGGGTACCGCGGACGAAAGCGGCGCGATGAGCTCCTACGCCAGCCCCTCCCTGCCGAAAAAGGCGCTCTCTTCCGATGTCTGCAAAACGCTGCGGGAGTTTTTACTGGAGACGGTCGAAACGGGAAGCGGCAAGGCGGCAAAAAGCGAAAATTACCTGTGCGGCGGCAAGACCGCCACCGCGCAGACCGGCCGCTATACCGCCGACGGCACGGAGCTTATGAACACTTGGTTCGTCGGTTTTTATCCGTATGAAAAGCCGCAGTACGTCATCGCCATCATAAAAGAAAACGGGGCGTCCGGCGGCGCCGACGGTGCTCCCGTTTTTAAGGATATATGCGAAAAGCTGTTCAGTCTTAAAAATCCCAATTAAGCGCATGAAGCGCACCTTGTGTAAGCAGCGCGGGAAAGCCCTGTTGCCGCAAGACCTCGTAAGCGGCAATCGCCGCGGAGTTCGACAGATTCAGGCTTCTGGCGCCGTCAATCATCGGGATACGCACGCAGCGGTCGGCGTTCTCTTTGAGCAGCGGCTCCGGAAGCCCTTTTGTCTCCTTGCCGAACACGAGCCACGTTTCGTCGGGATAACAGACATCGGCATAGGTTTTCCTGGCTTTCGTCGTAAAAAAGAAAAACTCCTTATCGGGATTCCTTAGAAAGAAGTCCTCCGTCGAGGCGTAATAGGTGATGTCGAGCAGATACCAGTAGTCGAGCCCCGCCCGCTTGAGCTTCGCATCGTTGACCTTGAAGCCCATCGGCTCAACCAAGTGCAGGCGCGCTCCCGTCGCCGCGCAGGTGCGCGCGATGTTGCCCGTGTTCTGCGGAATCTCCGGCTCGATGAGTACGATATTGAGCCCGCTCATAAGCCAAGCTCCTTAAGTAAATACGGGATGCCACGCTCGAAATCGACGCCGTAGCGCACATCGTCGTTTACCGCCTTAGTACGGCGGATGCAGTCGCAGACGTACTTAACGGCGATCTCCGCCGCCTTTTCGAGCGGACAGCCGTTTAAGAGCGCTCCCGAAAACGCGCTGGCGAACACGTCGCCCGTCCCATGAAAGCTGCCCTCAAATCTTTTGGAAAAACAGTAGGATGTCTCCCCGTTATGGCGGCAGGCGACGCCAAGCTTGTCCGGCTCGAACGATACGCCGGTCAGCACAACGCTTTTGGCGCCGAGCGCTGAAAGCCTGTCGAGCAGACCGCCGATATATGCCGGTGTCTGAACGCCTTCGACATATTCCGTATCCGCCATAAAAGCGGCTTCGGTGATATTGGGCAGAATGATGTCGGCTTTGGCGCATAACGCCGCCATACTGAGAGCGAAATCCCTGTCGAAAAGCGCGTACATTTTTCCCTGGTCAGCCATAGCCGGATCGACAATGGCAACGGTGTTTTCGCCCCTAAACCAATCGATGAACCGTCCGACCAGCTCAATCTGCGCCGCCGAGCCGAGAAAACCGCTGTAAATAGCGTCAAACGAAAGCCCAAGCGACCGCCAGTGCTCCATAACCGGCAGCATATCTTCGGTCAAATCGCGATAAGTGTAGCCGGTAAAACCGCCAGTGTGCGTCGAGAGCACGGCGGTCGGCAGGCAGACGGTCTCTATACCGCACGCCGAGATGATCGGCAGCGCGACGGTCAGAGAGCATTTGCCGAAGCCCGAAATATCGTGAATCGCGGCTAAACGTTTTTGTTTTTCCATACAAAATTTCCTCTGGTTTCGTATCATAGTTTTCACTTTTCGGGCAAAGCTATTCATATCCACTATTGAAAGGAAGTAATACAATGAACAAGAAAACAACACCCATTATGGTTGGTCTCGGCGCAGCTATGGCTGTCGGCACGGCTGCCATGATGGCGGGCAAAGCCGGCAAAAAACGCAGCATGAAAAAAAAGATAAAGAAGACCGCCAATAAGGCCATCAACGCCGTGGGCGACATTCTCGACAGCATCCCGACGAGCGGCATGAAATAAACCGATGAAGAGAGCCGCCGCCGTTCTGCTGTGCCTCTGCCTGCTGCCGCTTTGCGGCTGCGGCAACGATTCCCCGTCGCCCGATACGACTTTAACGGATACGTCCGCCGCGGACACAACCTCTGACTGGACGACCGGCCTTAGCACGACTCTTACGCAGCCGCCAACCATATCTGGCGGCACAACCACCACTTCCGATGTCAGCGTAAAACCGATCACCGCCGGCTCCATCCCGCGCAACACAAAGGCGCTATACGGCGAAAATACCGGAACGACCGAAACCTACACAGGCTTTGAACCGCTGCGACTGCGCGATTTTCCCGTCTATGATCCGAACAACACCCGCAATCTTAAAAATACGGCGAGAAACCACTCGTTCGGCGTCGCGACAGACGGAAAGCCCCACAGCATTTCCATCGGCAATCAGCAGTTTTACAGTCAGTTTGGGGCTTTTACGCTCGACATCTCCGGCGAAAAGACGCTGTATCTGACCTTTGACTGCGGCTACGAGAACGGTTATACCGAAAAAATCCTCGATGTCCTGCTCGAAAAAGGCGTGCCCGCCGCGTTCTTTGTCACTTTGCCGTATCTGAAATCGGCGCCCCAGACCGCCGCGCGCATGATTAAGGAGGGGCACACAGTAGGCAATCACTCCGATACCCACCCGAACTTTACAACTGTCAACCGTTTAAGGATGGCAAAAGAGCTCCAGAGCGTCGACGACTACCTGCGGGAGCATTTCGGCTACTCGTCGCCGTACTTCCGTTTTCCGGAGGGCGCGTGCAGCGAGAACGCTTTGGAGCTTGTCGCCTCCTTAGACTACACGAGCGTCTTTTGGTCGGCAGCCTACGCCGATTGGGATACCAATAACCAGAAGGGCGCCGACTACGCCTACAACACGGTGACAGAGCGCCTGCACCCCGGCTGCGTGCTGCTGCTCCACGCGGTATCCAAGGACAACGCCGCGGCTTTAGGGCGCATCATCGACTACGCACAAGCGCAGGGGTACACGTTTGTCACTCTAGGATAGTATCGAGAAAATACGCGTTGGAATTGGCCTTTTTACCGTCGGGCGCGACGATCTCGACACGCACGCACACATCGTCCGGTTGCAGGGAGAAGCTGCCTTCGACGAGGGTCTGTCCCGCTTGAGCTACAAGGGTCAAGCCCCGCCGACCGAGCGTGCGAAACTGAATCCGCTGCGCTTCTGAGCATTTAACAGACACAACACCATTATCAACCGTCAGCTCTTGAATTGCGGGACCCTGCGAACAGTAGAAGTCCCCGTTTTCAAGAGCTTTTATGATGGTGTCGTAGTTCAGATCATCAGCGGCGATTACCGTAAATCCGCCGAAAGAATCGTACTTAGGACTTAAAAGAGGCGCCCTGTTGTGGTTGTCGTCGGTCATCGTGCAGAAAAGCCTGTTCCCGAGTAAAAGCATCTCGTCATAGACGTGTACCTGATCGCCGTCGGTGCCGTCGAGCATCGCCGAATAATTGAAAATCTCCATGGCGAATACACCCTTTAAATCCCGGTAGTCGTCACGGTTTTGCATCGACCAGTACGGGTGGTTGTAGGCGACGAGGAAATCCATATCACTAAGAGTTTGTATATAGCGGTTGATCGCTTCGATGTCCCGGTACGGCGGTCTGACGGGCAGATTCAGCTCCCTGACGGGCTTCTTATGATAGGCGTTGAGATGATAGCAGCGCCGAAATGTACCGGAGTTGACCTCCCAGTCGCTGATGTCCGCCTCAAAGGCGTTGAGCGCTAAAAAATCGTCCGCACAAAAATCGGCATGGTCGCAGTACCGGTCGTGGTCGGTGAAAGCGACGATACTGTAACCGCGCGCCTTGTAGGCATCGCGGACGGCTTCGGGCGATAACGACCCGTCGGACAGCGTGGTATGGCAATGAAGATTGGCCTTATAGCGGTTTTTCGCATTGGGTAAAAGATACTTCATAGTAAAATTCCTCCTGCGAGCTATTGTATCACGTTTTCAACTCAATCACAAGAGGAAAGCTTAAGACATGGGGACAGGTTCCTCGTCCTATAGGACGAGGAACCTGTCCCCATGTC